>DAAV01000155.1:14297-18761 GCA_001701295.1 Bacteroidales bacterium H10 | reverse complement strand
CGATCTTTTCTCAATTCGATAAAGCGCGAGTAGTTCACTTTGTAGTCATAGATTTTTCCACATGATATTTCAATGGTGCGGCGTGTCACATTGTCAAGAAACGCCCGGTCATGACTTACAAGCACTACGGCTTTTGCCTTCGTCTGCATGAACTGTTCGAGCCATTGTATCGATTCTATGTCGAGATGGTTTGTGGGTTCGTCAAGCAAGAGAACATCCGGACGTCTCAGAAGTATCTTGGCAAGTTCGATACGCATTCTCCATCCTCCGGAAAACTCCCGGGTAGGACGGTCGAAATCATCGCGGTTGAAGCCCAGACCCGTCAGCGTTGACTCAATTTCCGCATCTATGTTCGAAGCGCCTTCTATGTCAAGTCTTTCATTAAGGAATGTGAGCCGGTCGATCAGACGGTGATATTCTTCCGATTCATAATCCTCGGATTCGGCGAGTTTTGCAGTTACAGATTCCAACTCATTTTTCAGTGAAAGAACATCATTGAATGCTTTTTTTGTTTCATTAATGAGTGTCGTGTCATCTGCGAGCTTCATTTGCTGGGGCAGATAGCCGATAGTTGCATCGTTAGGTTTTCCGATTGTTCCGGACGTGGCGTGGTCTATTCCCGCAAGAATTTTCAATAGAGTCGATTTCCCGGCACCGTTTTTCCCGGTAAGAGCTATTTTGTCAGTGTCGTTTATAACAAAACTGATATCTGTGAATAACGGCCGGGCCGAAAACTCTACGCTCAAATTATTTATTGAAATCATATTTCAAAATTAGCTAAAATTTGGCGATTATTCAAATTTAAGAAATTTGCCGCCATGAGTTTATTGCAAAATACCTAATTTTGGGTATTGGCTTTTTGTGCTGTAGGTATTAATTTTGTAAAATTAATTTATTGCGGGATGATTGACAGACACAGTATATATAAACCGGAAAACACAATGCGGGAATTGATCCGCGACAATAATCTGCTTTTGATGACTATAAGCAGATTCGACATTGCATTCGGATTCGGAGACAACAGCGTTCGCGAAACCTGCGACTGCAATGTNNTGATGTCGGGACTTTTCTGGCCGTATGCAATCTTTTGAGCGGAAAAGAACATGAGTCATATCCTGTGTCTTTGCCTTCCTTGATAGAGTATCTGAAACGAGCCCACAGTTCTTTTATAGACATCTCTCTCCCCAGAATCAGGCACAGGATAATAGAGGCGATCAATAGCTCGGAAACAAACGAAGTCTCTTTTTTGCTGATCAAGTTTTTTGATGACTATGTGGCAGAGGTGNNNNAATGTCGAAAAACTGCTTTCAGGAGAAAAAGATGAATCATACCGTATATCCCGGTTTTCGGTTGATCATGACCATATGGGACAACAACTCAATGAGCTCAAGGATATATTTATTTATCATTATTCGCAGAAAGGCAATGCCTTGTTAAGCGCTGTCCTGTTTGATATAATCAATCTTGAAAAAGACCTTATGAGCCATTTCGAAATAGAAAACCATCTTTTTATTCCGGCTGTGGAGAAGATCGAGCAGAAATTGATCTCTTCTGAAGTTTCTACGATTCAGAATATTGACGATAAGGTGGATGCATTGGGCGAAAGAGAGAAAGAGATCATATGTTGTGTCGCAAAAGGAATGTCAAATAAAGAAATTGCGGAGGCTCTCTGTCTTTCAGTACATACGGTAGCTACACATCGCAAGAATATAAGTGCGAAACTTGAAATTCATTCTACCGCCGGCCTGGCTATATTCGCTATTTTGCATAAGCTTGTGGATTTAAAAGACCTTAATCCGCATTCCAGTAAATAAAAGACCACGGCTTATAGCGGGCGACGCACTGACATTTATATACTGTCCGCTCTTAGTTTCGATGTGTTATAATTGAAAAGGAGACCTTTCGGGCCTCCTTTTTTAATAAACAATCTCAATTAACAATCAATTCTAATATATATAGTAATTTCTATCGATTAAGGTGTAATATATAATTTGTTAATATTGATCTTGGTTGATAGGCTTTATTGTGCTTATGTTACTTGTGTCAATATGCATAATCATGAAGTTGCTGACGGAGTTTCTTTCTGGCGCAGAAAATGCGGCTTTTTATTGTGCCGAGAGGAAGATTGAGTCTGTCAGCGATTTCATTATATTTATAACCGGCCACAAACATATTGAACGGGATTCTGTATTCATCAGGAAATGAATTTAATGCTACGGAAATTTCCTTTACGGCATATGATCCTTCAGGAGTATCGACTCCTGAATCCTGACAGATATTTAGATGATAGAGATCTTCTGTCTGATCGATAACAGTGGCTTTACGTACATTCTGACGGTAATTGTTTATGAAGATATTCCGCATGATTGTGAAAATCCATCCTTTGAAATTCACATTGTCGACGTATTTGTCTTCATTTGCAAGAGCTTTGAGTGTTGTATCCTGAAGTAAATCCTCAGCTTGCTCCCTGTTGGTGGTAAGCTGGTATGCGAAATTTAGAAGATTTCCCTGGAGTCCTACCAGACGTTCTTCGAAAGATTTGTTCAGTTTCATGTTTTTGTTGTTTTGAGTTGATTGCTATTGTCTTGTTCATCGAACGTATTATTAACAATCTGTATCGGCAAATTGTTTTCGAAAAATTAAAAAATAATCGATAAAAAGTAGCTGCTTATGATTTAAAAATTTTTTTAATCATAACGGTTTATGGACAAAAAGTACTAAATTTGTACTTTAAAATAAGGTTGTAATGAGATTTGACGAGATATTGACCAACGATGATGTTCTCGATGGTCTTTGGGACATGCATTTTGATGAATGCACTCCGATTCAGGAAAAGACTATTCCTGTAATTATGGAAGGGCGAGACTTACTTGCCTGCGCACAGACCGGTACAGGTAAGACGGCGGCATATCTGCTTCCTGTTATTAACGCTCTCGCTGACGGCGGTTATCCGTCGGATGCCGTTAATTGTGTGGTAATGGCACCTACCCGCGAACTCGCACAACAGATTGACCGTCAGTTGCAGGGCTTCGCTTATTTTATGCCGGTCAGCGGTATGGCTGTCTATGGCGGAACCGATGGCTTTACATATGAACAGCAGCGTAAAAGTCTTAAAATGGGTGCGGATGTAGTGATCGCGACTCCCGGACGTCTTCTCGCTCATCTCAGCATGGGTTATGTGGATCTTTCCAAAGTCTCGTTCTTTATTCTCGATGAGGCGGACAGAATGCTTGACATGGGTTTTTATGATGATATCATGCAGATATATTCCCATTTGCCAAAAGATGTACAGGTTCTCATGTTTTCAGCCACGATGCCAGTCANNCAGATGGCAAAGAAGATCCTGAATGATCCGGTAGAAATCAAGCTTGCTGTTTCCAGACCGGCGGAAAAGATCAGACAGTCGGCTTATATCTGCCATGAGACCCAGAAACTGCCTTTATTGAAAAATTTATTTGTCGCTGCTCCTCCCCGTAGAGTCATAATTTTTTCATCATCCAAAATCAAGGTCAAGAATCTCGCGCGGGAATTAAGGAATGGCAAGATCAATGTAGGAGAAATGCATTCAGATCTTGATCAGAACAAAAGGGAAGAGGTCATGATGAATTTCAAGGCCGGGAGGATTAATGTTGTCGTGGCTACGGACATAATCTCAAGAGGTATCGATATCGATGATATTGAGATGGTCATCAATTATGATGTGCCGCGCGAGGCGGAAGATTATGTGCATAGGATCGGCCGTACGGCCAGAGCTGACCGCGACGGAAGCGCGGCAACTTTCGTCGCTCCCGAAGATTTCCGGAGATTCGCACGTATCGAACGTCTGCTTGAAAATGAGGTCAATCGCGAAGCTTTGCCGGAGGCGCTTGGTGAGGGTCCGGTATATTCAGCTCCTTCGGGTGCCGGTGGACGCCGAGGCAGAACAAGAAAATCATCCGGCCGGAGACCATACCGAAAAGATTCTGCTTCTTCTGCCGCCGATAACGGCAAGAATGAACAAAAAAATGGAAACGGCAAACGCCATTTCCATCGTCATAAAAATCAGCGGGGAAAACCTCAGGGAAGCAATGCGAATGCAAGTGCTTCTTCTACGGACTCCACGAAATGAAATTCAAGTCCTTCGATATATTCAGGTTTTATTTCCTCAATATCCTTACGGTTTTTCTCACATAACATTATTGTCTTGATCCCGGCGCGTTTTGCTGCCAGGATCTTTTCTTTTATACCTCCGACGGGGAGCACTTTGCCGCGTAGCGTTATTTCTCCTGTCATAGCCAGATGACTTCTGACTTTCCGGCCGGTAAATGTGGATGCGAGCGATGTGACGATTGTGATTCCGGCCGAAGGACCGTCCTTAGGCACCGCACCTTCCGGAACATGCACATGGACCGTACCGAATTCCAGTTTTTCTACAGGAATGCCAATCTGGTCATGATTTGATCTGATGTATTGCAATGCCAATAT
>DAAV01000155.1:0-14231 GCA_001701295.1 Bacteroidales bacterium H10 | reverse complement strand
CCGCCTGTGTCCACGCAAGGCCTGTAACGACGCCCGGAGTGTCGTTGTTTTCATATTTGTCATTGAAGGAATCGGGTTTGCCGAGAAAATCAGAGACAAGGCTCCTGTCTATTATTTTAGGATATTCAGTGTCAGAAGCTTTCTTTCTTGCCACTTTGCGCATGATTTCATTAACTCTTTTTTCCAGTTTGCGAACTCCGCTTTCACGTGTGTAGGACGTTATGATTTCGAGCAACGCGTCATTGGTAAACTTAATTTCTTCAGCCCCGAAACCATGCTCTTCCAGACTCTTGCGAATGAGATGCCGCTGGGCGATCTCTATTTTTTCGGCTTCCACATAACCTCCGATTTCGATAAGTTCCATACGGTCAAGAAGGGGAGCGGAGATAGTCGACAGGGAATTGGCGGTCGCGATGAAAAGAACTTTCGACAAATCATAATCCTGATCTATATAATTGTCGTGAAATTTGCAGTTCTGTTCAGGATCAAGCACTTCCAGAAGAGCCTGTGAAGGATCTCCTTTATAATCTGCTCCGATCTTGTCTATTTCATCCAGTACCATCACGGGATCGCTTGTCCCGCATTTCTCCAGAGCATTGATTATTCTGCCCGGCATGGAGCCGAGGTAAGTGCGTCGGTGGCCTCTTATCTCGGCTTCGTCGTGAAGTCCGCCGAGTGCAACCCTGACATATTTCCTTCCGAGAGCTCTTGCTACCGATTTGCCGAGAGAGGTCTTTCCTACACCGGGAGGACCGTAAAGACAGAGAATCGGAGCTTTTGTATCTTTGCGTAATTTAAGCACCGCCATCTGTTCGATGATGCGTTCCTTGACTTTGTCAAGTCCGTAATGATCCTGATTCAGAACGTCCTCTACCGTGTCAAGAGTGAAATCTGAATTGTCACAGTGTTCCCAGGGAAGACTCAGATATTCGTCAAGATATGCATATTGTATGGCATAATCGGCAGATGTCGGATTGAAACGTCTCAGTTTTCTCAGTTCCTTGTCAAACCGTTTACGTGTATCTTCTCCCCACTCCTTGTATTCTGCCCGATTCTGAAGTTCATCTATTTCCGCGTCTTCATTTTCTCCGAGCTCATTTTTTATTTGCTGGATCTGTGTCCTAAGAAATTCGTCTCTCTGACGGTGCCCGATCTCCGTCATCGTTTTCTGATGAATCTCCGAACGTATCTTGAGATGCTCTTTCTCCTGTTCGAGCATTTCTGTGAACATAAGGCGCTGGTCTGACAATGAGCCGGCTTCGAGTATGCGGTATCTGTCATCGGTGGAAAGAGGTGAATTCTGCATCATGAAATACAGTTGTCTCACCGTACCTGCAGTCATGGAGTCGATCAGTTCGTTCAGACGTTTGCGGTCGTCGTCGCTTAAATGCTCGGTTATGCTGGCGTAAATATTCTTTAATCTCTCTTCTGTGGCGGATTCATTGTCATCTTTCCGGATGCGTTCTGGCAACGAGATGACAACATCACCGCGCATGTAAGGTGTGCGGCGTTTTAGATTGACAGCAATCGCACGCGGGCCCATGGCGGCGGATACAAGTGCTCCTCCGTCCGGATTCTGTTTGAAATCATTTATCATTCCCACGCAACCGCGGCTGAACATGATGTCTTCCTGCTCGGTAAGTTCAGAATCATCAGGCATTGAGTCGGAGGCGAGGAAAAAGAAGACCGGCTCCTTGCTCTTTATGGCTTTCTTGACAGTATCGACTGAATCGGGATGCGTAATGACAGTACCGATCTGCATGAAAGGAAAGAAAACCTCATCTTCCAGAGGAATGAATAATATATTTTCTTGAACGACTCCCTCAAGTCTGTCGATATCGTGTTCAGACTCGTCCTTATAAATTGGGCCACCGTCGTTATTCAATAAAACAGATTCGTCCAGAAAGTTCTTTTTTGACATCTTTTTATTAATTTTGCTTGAGTATTGTTGATGCGGTCTTTAAGAAAAGCCGCTACAGCGGAACAAGTTGCAAAATTAAGTAAAATTTCCGAAATATGCGAAAGTCATTTTTCAGGTTTAAGAAGTTTGCCTGTTCTCATGGCGCGGGATCAATGAAAATCGGGGTTGACGCCGTGTTGATCGGAGCGTGGGCCGATGTTTCGGGAGCGCGGAGGATAATAGATGTCGGCACTGGATGTGGGGTTATAGCTCTCATGTGTGCCCAGCGCAATCAGGCATCGGATATCCTTGCAATTGATGTGGATGATTCATCAGTCACGGAGGCGCGGGAAAATTTTTCGATGTCGCCATGGTCCGGCAGACTTGAAGCAATGCATGAGGATTTCAATCATATTTCTTTGAAAGATGTCGATCTTATAATATCAAATCCTCCTTATTTCAATTCAGGCATATCTTCTCCGGATACTCCGAGACTTATGGCCAGACATCAGAGTGATCTGTCTCCTCATGTGCTGTTGACAAAAGGGAAGGATATGCTCTCGGAAAGAGGCAGAATCTCCATGATCATACCGGCTGAGAGGATGGAGGAAGTCTTGGACACAGCGCATTCTTCCTGTCTGCACATGGTCCGAGCCTTATATGTAAAAGGGCATCCTAAGGCTCCTGTCAAACGCATTCTGATGGAATTTGGCTATAGTGAGGAGGAGATTGTGATTGAAGATATACCTGTCATGGTGTTGGAGACCTCTGACGGTCAGCCCACCCCCGGGCATCATCAGCTATGCAAGGATTTCTATCTTAAATTTTAGATAACTACTATCTTTTAGACTTTTTATGTGTTAAATTTGAATAGTTTCTTAAACGAACAGGTGCGTTTGAAGTCTAAGTGTAAACGGATAAACTTAAAGTTATGAATAGATTTATATTAGGTCTGGCCATGACAGCCATCGTGATCTCTGCGGTAAATGCCCAGGATGATTACGACGACATATATTACAATCCAAAATCAAAGAAAGAAACTAAAAAGGATACTTCTAAAAAATCCAATTATATTTCTGACTTTGGCAATATGGATGTCGATGATTACAATCGAAGAGGGTTTTACTATGAATCCGCTGTCGACACAATAGGACAGTCGGCCGAAAACGCCGAGGATTTTGTCTATACACAGCAGATTCAGAAGTATTACAATCCTACTATTGTAGTAGATAATTCCGATGTGCTGGCAGATATATTGGAGGATTCCTACGGCAATGTAGAGATCGTGATAGATAACGGTTATCCTACATTCACTTCCATATATACGGGTTCATACGGATGGGCTCCGTCATATTACAACTGGTGTCTGCGTCCTTCGTGGACCTGGAGTTATGCATGGGGTCCCTTTAACTGGACATGGAACTGGGGCCCCGCATGGGCATGGTNNATGGGCATGGGGTCCGGCCTGGGATTGGGGATATCCGGCATGGTCATATTATCCTGTCTGGGGATATGGCCCGGGATGGGGATACGGTCCCGGTTGGGGGCCAAGACCGCCACGTCCGGTATATCATGGTTATGTTCGTCCTTCGAGACCGGGTGCCACTCGCCCCGGTGCCCCAAATCCGGGATGGTCTAACAGCACGCGCCCGGGCGGGAACTATAATGGCGGAGCTTCAATGGGAAGACCGGGAAGCAGACCGGTGGGACGTCCCGCCGCTGGAACGACAAACAGTCACCGATATAGTGATCGCCGTACCCAAGCTGCTACTTTGTCCGGTTCTAAAATTGATCCGGGCTTGATTCGGACCAACAGAAGGGCTTCTGTAACCAATTCAACCGCATCGCGCCAGGCAGTTGAAAAATCAGGTTCTGATATAATGATAAACGGAACTACCAATAGATCCGGTTCATCTGTCAGAAACAACAGGACAAACGCGACTGCGACAAGACAAAATTCGACAGTCGGGCGTAGTACAACTTCTGTCAGCAAAGGTGCTTCTACCAACACTGTGAGACGACAGTCTACCACCACCCAGCGTACATCGAATTACAATCAGACCAATCGTACAACAACTCACAATTATAATACGACACGAAACAGCAACCGAAGCTACAATTCCGGTTCAAGCTATCGGAGCGGAGGCAGTAGCCGGGGTGGTTCCTACGGCGGTGGCTCCAGAAGCAGTGGCGGAGGCCATCGTGGAGGTCGCCGGTAATCTTTATAACTAAATCAGTTTGGCATAAATGTATACAAGATAATCATATTGCCAAACTGATTTGTTATAATAAAGGAGAGTGTGTACAACCCTTATTAATTGATTTTTAACAGCTGATTATGAAAAAAATATTTACTGCTGTCGCGTTTGTGGCTTTCCCTTCATTGCTTTTCGCACAAAGTGTGACAGGTGCTTATTCCATATCCCGTCATGATCTCCGTGGTACGGCCCGTTTTATGTCTATGGGCGGAGCATTTGGTGCTTTGGGAGGTGATTTGTCGGCTATTTCTCAAAATCCGGGCGGTATCGGCATCTATAGGAGTAACGAGATCGGTCTTACGCTGGATCTCGATGCGATGCAGTCTCAATCGAAATCCATGGGCTTTACCCAGGATGACAAGATGACTAGATTCAATCTTAACAATATAGGCGCGGTCTTTACTCTGAGGTTACCGAGCCAGACAATGCCTAATCTGAATTTTGGATTCACTTATAATAAAGGGGCATCTTTCAATCGTCGTTTCAAAGGCGGTATTCCTCAGCTTAACACGTCAATGAGTAATTATATTGCCGGTCTGAGTAATGCCAATGGTCTTACGGAGGCGGATGTGATGTCTACTGATGATTATGATCCCTATAACCCGTCGCCCGGTTATCGCAATGTGCCTTGGCTGACTATTCTTGGTTACGATGCGATGCTGACGAATCCGGAGGGAGATCCTGATGATCCCCGTTGGTATGGCCAGTTCGGTGATGGTACTTCGGGTTCAGGTCGGTTTGAAGTGCAGGAAAAAGGATCGGTCGATGAATATAATATCGCCATAGGCGGCAATATCAATAATGTCGTTTATTGGGGCATGGATTTTGATATAACCTCTGTCGATTACAGAATACAATCCGTCTGGGGTGAATCTCTTGACAACGCTTATGTATATAATCCGAATTCGCAACAAGTTGGGCGTTATACTTCCGATTGGGCATTATATGACAATTATAAGCTCAATGGCACGGGATTCAATTTCAAGCTCGGTGTGATTGTCAAACCGATACAGGAGTTACGTCTCGGTCTCGCGTTCCACACCCCGACATATTATAATCTGAATGAGACGTATTACGATGCTCATGTGGCGTTCGATTATCCGTTTAAGATGAAGTATGACCAGACTTGGGCCAATGATGGCTATCCGGGAGGTAACAGTTTCAATTTCAAGACTCCCTGGAGGATAATCGCAAGTGCGGCCGGTGTCATCGGGAACAGTCTTATTATCTCCGCCGACTATGAATGGGCCGGTTATAATTCAATGAGATATTCTGATGCGGATATGTACGGATATGTTGATCCATGGTATGGTTGGGACGATCCCTGGTATGACTGGGGAGGATGGTACGGCAAACCGGCGGTAAAGGCTCCGCAGAGATCAGACTATATGAATGCAAATGATTATGCCAATTCCTATATAAAAGAGGTTTACAGGAATACTCATACGATCAGAATCGGAGCTGAATACCGTGTTATACCGAGTTTCAGTATACGTGCCGGCTACAGTTATTCCACATCGCCTGTCACTACAAAGGCGAAGGACGGTGCGGTAGAGGTGCCGGGGACCGGAGTCATGACCAATTATACGCTTGATAACGGCACGAATTACATCACATGTGGTGTCGGCTACAAGCATAAAGGCTTTTATATTGATTTCGCTTATGTCTACAAGCACATGACATCCGAATATTATCCTTTCAGTCCTGATATCGCCAATCCCGCGTCTGCAGTGAAATCTGAATTGACATTCAACAACTCATCCCTCGCATTGTCACTGGGATATAAATTCTGAGTCTAAAAAAACAGTTTAAAAGCAGGTCATGCCGTCGCACATACGTCATGGCCTGTTTCTGTTTAAAATACATGAAGCCGGCGCGACGTATGAGATTTAGAGACCGCATATGCGGTATTTTCAGTAAATTTTTGTAATTTTGTAAGATAGATGAATCGCACGACGGTGTGATTGTCTTTTTATTCAAAATCTTTTACAAGATGATAAAACCGATAAAATCATTTCTTGTCGTTATGGCAGTCGCATTTATGTTTGCGACCGATATATTCGCAGATAACGTTAATCTTCCGGTGGTCGAATTATTTGGCAGAAACTATTATGTCTATAAGGCTAAAAAGGGAGATTCTTTGTTCGGTATCGCGAGGATGTTCAAATGGGATGACCGGAAATTGCAGGAATTTAATCCTTCAGCCGTCTCTCCTCTCCAGAAAGGAATGAAAATATACTATCCTGCAAATGTCGAGACCAATGTGAATCGTCCGCAAAAGCCCGGTGTGCAGTTGCCGGAAGTCGGCGAAGTAAGGCATACTGTCAAGAGAGGTGAGACCGTATATGCGCTGTCCAATATGTATGGAGTGCCCGTTGATCATATCTATAAATTAAACCCCGATAGCCGCAATGGGATAAAGGCCGGCGAATCTCTGCTCATACGTTCGGCCGATTCCAATCTTGTCTCACACAAGAATGATAAACCTGTTTACTACACCGTGAAGCAAGGTGATACATTGTATGGTATATCTAAAGAGTATGGCGTATCGGTGGCTTCTATCATGAAATCCAATCCGGGCATAGATGAAAGCAATTTCAGGGCCGGAGCAAATATCAAGATTCCTGCGCGAGGTTCCGGTATTTCCAAAACCACGAAAATATTTGACGAATCGACTATCGATTCAGTTGAAATACACAAAGTCAGCAAGAATGAGACGTGGAGTTCAATAGCTTCGGAAAATGGCGTCAGTGAGGAGATCCTCAAGAATGCGAATCCTGATGTGAAATCCTTGAAAAATAAGGATTACATCGCTGTGCCGCGAGTGGAGACAGTACATGTCGAGCGAGAGGTCGCGGAACGTGATCCTCGTGAGATCAGTGATTCGGGAATAACCGAGATATATCAGGATGTGCATAAACTCGCGGAAGATGAGGACACGTTTACTGTAAGAGTGGCAGTAGTGACAGAAGATGATTCCTCAAAAAAGGATCTGGATTATATAAGAGGCTTTCTGGCAGGAATAGAGACGCAGAAAAATAACGGATATAAGATAGTTTTTAAGGTAGTGGACGGCTCGGCTTCATCGGAAGCGGTGATAACGGAACTTGATGAATTCAAGCCGACGATGGTATTTGTGACATCTGACAGTTCCATCCCGTCATATATCTGTGAGTATGCCTCTGTCAGTCAGACGCCTGTCGTGAATGCTTTCGATGTAAAAAGTGTGGAATATACAAATAATCCTTATATCATACAGTTGCTGACACCTTCTGCATTGTTTAATGAGAATGTGGCTAACTATATATATGATCATTATTCCGGCCGCACGATTATTTTTGCAGGCGATCCCGATCAGAACGATCAATTGGCGGAAGCGCTCAGAAATCTCTGGGATCCATCAAAGATACGCTCGGCGTCTGTAGACGATCTTGTGCCCGAGCGTTTTGCCGAAGACGGCAAATATATCATCTACGGTTATCCCGTCAAGAAGGAGGAAGTGACAAAATTGCTTGACAATGTCATCCGGGTAAGAGAGGAACGCCCCATGGCAGACATCAATGTTCTTGGACGTCCCAATCTGGTCCTCTATGAAGATGCTCTTGAAAGATCCTTTCATAAGGCCGATATCATGATCCCCTCCCGGTTTTATATCGATAAAGAATCTTCGCAGTATAAAGAGTTTATGCGGAGCTATAAATCGTTGTTCAATAGGAATCCGCTCAAGTCTTTGCCTCTCTACGCCGGAGTAGGATACGACAATTCGACTTATTTCATATCCGAACTTGCAAAAGCGCGGGGGGACGTGAATAAAATCAATGCGTCCGTTTCTACTGTACAGAGCGATTATGATCTGATACGCGTAAGCAATTGGGGCGGTTTCCTCAATCCTCCTGTGTATATTGTAGAATTTACACCTTATGACACAATCGATAAGAAAGTCGTATATTATGCCGATTAATAGAAATACTTGTCATAAGCGTTGGGCGGCAAGATTATTGGCTTTGGCGTCAATTTCCTGCATCGCATCTTTATGGGGGCCGTATTCCGCAGCGCAGTCACATTATTCATCGAGGGTGTTTGTCGGAGCGCATGGCGGTGTGGATTTCTCAAGAGTCAGCTTTACTCCAAGTGTCACACAATCCTTTATAATCGGGGGAAACGCCGGTCTGAACTTCAGATATATAGAGGAGAAACATTTTGGTTTCATAGTCGAGGCCAATTGGGAACAACGCGGATGGAAAGAGGATTTCGAAGATCTTCCATACAAATATTCACGCACGGTAAATTATATTCAGATCCCATTTCTTGCCCATATATATTTCGGCAACAGAGGCAAATTTTTTATAAACGCCGGTCCCTCCGTAAGTTTTATGATAGGCGAATCTACCAGTGCCAATTTCGATTACGAAAATGTCGGATCAAATTCTGATTTCAATAATCATATCACTTATCAATACGCTTTGGCAGTTGGTCAGAAAGTCGATTACGGTATCAGTGGTGGAATAGGAGGGGAGTTCAGCATAAATCCGCGAAATTCCATTTATGTCGACGCCCGTTTTTATTACGGTCTTGCGAATTTAGTAAAGTCCGGAAGAACAGAACCAATACGAGGGTCCAATGGCATGACAATCTCGGTTTCATTAGGATATTGGTTCCGTGTTAAATAATAAAACTCCTNNGCAATAACGGTTTTATATTGCCAGATAAATCAAGATATAAAAATAGACGGCAACTGCAGGCACCGCAAGCAGCAAAGAGTCTATACGATCGAGAATGCCGCCGTGTCCCGGGATGATATTGCCGGAATCTTTTCAATGCAGATTGCGTTTGATCATTGATTCTATCAGATCTCCCCACGTGCCGAATATAGAAACGATAGCTCCTAAACCGAGCCATACCCATATGTCGGCATGTAATCTTGTCATTCCAAAGAAATCATTTCCGAAATAGTAGAAAAGAGCGCTTGCGCCTATGCAGAATGCTAATCCTCCGATAAAGCCCTCCCAGGTCTTTTTAGGTGAAATGCGTTCAAATAGCTTATGACGTCCGATTGTGCAGCCTACAAGAAACGCCCCGGTATCATTTATCCATAACAGGAAAAACAGAGCCAATATGATCATCGGATTTATAAGCCATGCGATTCCAACCATGATTCCCATAGGTAGTCCTATGTATATCTGGCTCATCATGGAATGCGCCAGATCGCGGAGCGTGCGGTCTGAATTGATATATAATTCTTCAATAAAGCGGGCTATCGTTATTGCAAGCCATAGAATCAGCGTATAGCCTAATATTCCAAGACATAGAGAAAGGCACCCTGCAATGTCAAGAAGCATCACAGGAAGTGTCTTCTGTGTGAGATCGTGACTGATTCTGGCAAATTCTATACATGCTATTGTGGCAAGAAGACAGCCAAGAATTACAACACCTGTTTCTCCCCACATAATGCAGCCTACTATCACAAGACAATATATAAGGCCGGAGACGGAACGAATTAATAATTTCTTTAAGTCCATAGAGAGCGGTACAAACCATGTTTTAACTACAAATTTAACAAAAAAAAACAAACGTGCGTTATTATTTATCAAAAAATAGCTGCATCTATAGGTTTAATTTGAGTTCTTGCCTAATAGTTGCATATAAATAAACCGGAGGAATCAGCACTATGATTCCTCCGGTTTATTTATATGGCCTTGAGAGCCGTCATGGCTGTTATAACATGGAGTCCAATGTCAGGGCTGCGATTTTTAAATCATGACCTTCTATGAAATTTATGATCGCGTCACGCTCCGGACCGGGATTGACATCTGATTTGATACGGACCAAAGCATTGAAAGCGGATGTATTGGACTGATAGATGTGGCGATAGCATTTTGCTATATCATCTATTATTTCTTCTTTAACATTGCCTTTACGCAATATGAAAGCGTTTACGCCGAAATATGATATGGGATTATGGGCCATTATCACATATGGTGGAACATTATTGTTGACACGACATCCACCTTTTATAAGAACCCATTCTCCTATTTCACACTTTTCGTGAACAAGGGCACATGATGACAGGATAGAGAAATCTCCTATCCGGCATGCTCCGGCTATTTTGACGGAGTTCCCGATCACTACTGAATTCCCTATACGGGTGTCATGGGCGATATGACTCTGTGCCATAATAAAGGAATCGTTCCCGATTCTGGTTTCTCCCTCCTTATGTATACTGCGGTTGATTATCACATGCTCGCGAATTGTATTGTTGTCACCTATTATGACATAGCTTTCCTCTCCTTTCCATCGGAAATCCTGAGGTGTGGCCGAGATGATACATCCGTCGTAGAAATGGTTGTTTTTCCCGATTCTTGCACCGGAGAGAATACTTACATGCGGGCTTATGTGACAGCCGTCTCCTATTATTACGTTTTTGCCAATATAAGCGAATGCGTCAATTGTCACATTCTCTCCGATCCGGGCTTCTGGATGCACAAAGGCCAGTGGGCTTATAGTA
Organism: Bacteroidales bacterium H10; assembly: GCA_001701295.1. Lineage (GTDB taxonomy): Bacteria > Bacteroidota > Bacteroidia > Bacteroidales > Muribaculaceae > Lepagella. The sequence goes on along the minus strand of DAAV01000155.1, from coordinate 3,568 downwards.
CTCATGATAATTATATTTATAATGTTATTATCTGCCTCCGCCTACAGCCTGATATAATTTTATCAAAGCTGCGACTTTGCTATGCCATGCGTTAAGGCTTGAAAGCTGCGCGTTCAGAAGACTCGAGCGTGCGGTCAAAACCTCAAGATATGTGGTTTTCTGGTCAAGTGTCAGCAATTCCTGAGTATATTCTACTGATTTTTCAAGATTGTCGATCTGTTGCAGCAGACACTCACGCTTTTCATGATTGAAACGGTATGCAGAGAGTGCGTCGCTAACATCTGCACTTGCACTAAGCACAGCTGTTTCGAAATTATTCATAGCCTGTGCCTGTTGGGCTTTCGCGACTTCAAGATTAGCTATATTGGCGCCACGTGAAAAGAGGGGGGCGGCCAATGATCCGGCAAGTTGTATAAACCATTTTCCGGGATTTGATACCATAGAGCCGAGGAGATTGGTGAAACCTCCGTTTGAAGATATTGTCAGGCCGGGATAGAACGCCGCGCGTGCGCTGTTGGTGGTGTAATAGGCTGCTGCGAGTGCGCGTTCGGATGCCCTTACGTCAGGACGGGCAGCAAGATAGGTTACCGGAACTCCATCACGGATGTCGGTCGGAAGTTCAAATGTCATGTCTGATGAAACAGTATATTCCTGCGGGTATGAGTGCAGAAGGAGTGACATTGTGTTCTGCATCTGGTGTATTCCGTCTTTGATATCCGGAATTGACGCCATTATGCTCCAGTAGTTGGCTGCACTTTGCACTACTGCGGCTTCGTTTACCATACCGGCATTTTTCATAAGTCTCATGGACTCGACCTGATCTTTCCATATGACAGAGGTTCTTTCGGTGAGATCGAGCTGCTGGTTGAGCAACATAAGGCTGTAATAGCAGCTTGCTACCCCACAGATAATCTGCGAACGGACTGCCTGACGGTAGTCTTCCATCTGTTCGACAGTGACCTTGGCCCCGCGCTTTCTATTGAGTATTTTGCCGAAGACATCTATTTCCCAGGATATAGACAGAGGAATAGTATATGTCCAGGTGTCCATTTTCCCATCGCCGTATTTGGAGGCTCCTCCGTTCGGATTCAGCGCTACAGCAGGGAAATAACTTAATTTGGCACCTTTGAGCTGAGCTCGTGCTATGTCAATGTTCTTGACCGCATTGTCAAGGTCTTTGTTGTTCTCAAGGGCGGTCCTTATATATCCTTGAAGTATAGGATCCGTGAACACTTCTTCCCATGCCAGGAACGGAAGCGACGCTGAGTCGGCGGCAGAAGTCATTGATTCCTCAAATGTCTTTACATATGAGTTGTCGGTAGGAAGCTCATATTCTTTGTAGATATGGCAACTCGACAATGCAAAGCCGACAAGTATGAATAATATGTATTTTAGATTTTTCATTGTTATTGTGATTTATTTCCGGCGGATGTTGACGTATCCGCTNNGTAATCAATATTAGTCGTGGTGACGATTATATTGTTCAATCTCGGAGGAAAGCTGCGTATTGTCGGTGTCAGTCCATTTATAAGGAGTTATTTTCTCCTGGATAAGCTGGAATGCCACGAAGAGGGCAGGCACTATGAGAACCTGGAAGATCATACCGATCAACATACCTCCGATCGCACCGGTTCCGAGTGCATTGTAACCGTTTGCACCCGCACCTGTCGCGAACATAAGTGGCAACAGACCGATAATCATCGCAAGTGACGTCATGAGGATAGGACGCAGACGGGCCTTGGATCCCAAAATGGCGGCGTTGACTATGCTTACTCCGGTTCTGCGCCGTTCAAGTGCGAACTCTACGATAAGGATCGCATTTTTAGCAAGAAGACCGATAAGCATGATCAGTGCGATCTGTAGGTATATATTGTTGTCTATGCCCATAAGATGAGCGAAGATGAATGTACCCATCAAACCGAAAGGCACTGACAATATTACAGCGAACGGAATGATGTAGCTTTCATACTGGGCTGACAGCAGTAAGTATACAAACAGAAGCACGAGTGCGAAAATATAAGCGGTCGATGAACTGCTGTTGGTGGCCTCCTCACGGGTCAGACCGGAATATTCATAACCATAACCGATCGGAAGAGTCTGTGCGGCGACTTCCTCGATTGCTGCGATAGCCTGTCCTGATGATACGCCGGGCGCCGGGTTTCCGGTGACTGAGATGGTAGTGAACATATTGAACCGGTTGATTACGTCAGGTCCATAGACGCGGGTAAGTTTCACAAAGTTGTCTATCGGGGCCATCTCTGATCCGTTGCGGACTTTAACTCTCTTGAGTGTTTCCGGAGATACTCTTGCTTCCGGACTTGCCTGCATCATCACACGGTACAGTTTACCGAATTTATTAAAGTTCGATATATACATGCCTCCATAATATGCCTGCAGGGTCTGAAGCACCTGAGTCTGGGTCAGACCGGCCTTTTTTATCTTGGCAACGTCAAGTTCCACCATGTATTGAGGGAACGAGGGATTAAATGACGAATACGCCATGGATATTTCCGGACGGGCATTCAACGCTGCAATGAATCCCTGATAGATCTTGAAGAACTGGTTGATATCGCCACCGGTCTTATCCTGAAGCTTGATCTCAAAACCGTTGGTCACAGAGTAACCTGAGATCATTGGAGGCTGAAAGAACATGACGCGTGCATCTTTGATTTGAGAACACTTCTGATATAGTTGAGCAAGCACCGCATTGGCACTTTCCGTTTTCTCGTCACGTTCCTCCCAAGGTTTTAATTTGATGATAAATGAACCGTACGTATTGCCCTGGCCTGCGACAAAGCTGTAGCCGGTAATGGCGTTTCTTATATAGATCGCCGGTATAGTGGATGCGATGCTGTCGACTTTATCCATTACTGCCTTGGTCCTTTCCATTGAAGTGGCAGGCGGCATGTCGACAACACCCATCAGTGTGCCTGTATCCTCCGTCGGCACAAGTGATGTAGGTGTGACTGACATAAGCCATACGAGCACGGCGATACTTGCCGCGACAATTCCGAAACCAGTGATTTTATGATGTATGAACCAGTTGGATATTTTAGAATATCCGGCAAGAATCTTTTCGAAAACCTTGTTGAACGCATTGATGAAATTCCGTTGGAACATGCCGTAGACTGCTGTTACCGCTACTACACATGCAATGACACTCAACATCACATTCTCAAACTCGTACCATCCAAGCACGAGGAAAACTACTGCCGCTAAAAGCAGCAATGTTGTCACTAAAGGAGGAATCTCGAAGCGTACACGCTTTTTATATGATTGTTTTACCGCCTCGCCTGCTGCAGAATATGCGTCTTTCATCCTTTCTTTAAGAGAGGCATCCATGCCATCCTCTTTTTTATGAGGTTTAAGGAAGAGCGCGCAGAGAGCCGGTGAGAGAGTAAGAGCGTTGACTGCAGAAAGGAATATCGCCATTGCCATTGTCAGACCGAACTGGCGGTAAAAGACTCCTGAGGTACCACCCATGAATGATACGGGTATGAACACCAGCATCATTACAAGGGTAATGGATACAAGAGCGCCGGCGATGTCATTCATAGCATCAATAGAT
>DAAV01000006.1 GCA_001701295.1 Bacteroidales bacterium H10 | reverse complement strand
ACACCACCAGCGAATCCTCCCCGCGGGGCATCGTGTCGAGAAATCTGCCTATTGTCTCGCGCGACACGACATTGCGCTGGGCGAGTGAGCCGAAGCATACCGCTTTTGTGTTTCGGGCTATTTCCTCGAGTTCCGGAGTCCATGGTATGTTGTCCCAAGCCACGTTTTCCTTGATCTCGTACTGGGGCACTCCGTTGGGGTCGAGCTCCACCTGTACAGTGCCTGTGGCGTACGGTACTGTGGCAAGATGATGTTTCAGTCCTTTTGAGGTGAAATTCTCGCGTATCTCCTTGCCGAGCGCATCGTCGCCGATAGCGCTGACGGCCATGCCCGGGAGGCCGAACTGAGATACGTGATATGCGAAGTTGGCCGGTGCGCCTCCTATTTTTTTTCCTTCCGGAAGGACGTCCCACAAGGCTTCGCCCATTCCTATTGTCAAGTTTTTCATATTTTTATCTGGCAGTTTTATTGGTTTGACTTGGTTGATCACTTACTTATTTTAAGTGTGTAGAAAAGAAGATAGATGACTCCGACAGCCATTACGCCTATTGCTCCGGCCTGTCCCATGGCATCAGCGGCATAACCCATGGCGAGCGGAAAGATCGTGCCTCCGAACAGACCCATGATCATAAGGCCCGAAACCTCGTTACGCTCTCTGGGAGCCGCTATAAGAGCCTGTGAAAAGACTATCGAGAAGATGTTGGAGTTGCCGAATCCGACTAAAGCTATACCGACATATATTCCCGCCAGCGAATGGCTGGCGAACAGAAGGGCCATCGACACGGCCATCATCAGCACGCTGATGCCGAAAAAGAGTCTGGGCGACATGACCCGCAGGATGAAGGCTCCGAGGAAACATCCCGCCGTGCGGAATATGAAATAGAGTCCGGTGGCGAACGATGCGTCTTCGAGTGGAAGACCCAGACGCTCCATGATGATCTTGGGCGCTGTGGTGTTGGTGCCTACGTCTATTCCCACATGGCACATTATGCCCAAGAAACAGAGAAGTATGAAGGGGCGTCCTAAAAGCCTGAGACATTCACCGATGCCCGATGCCTTGTCGGGGCGTTCCTCTTCTATCGGTGTGGCGCCGAGTACGGCCACCGACAGACAGCTTATCACCGCATAGATCACGAACAGTATGCGCCATCCGAGACCGAAGGTCACGAAAGCGGTGGTCGCGCCCCATGCCGCGATGATCGGCGCGAGAAATGACGCTATGGCCTTGACGAACTGTCCGAATGTCAGTGTCGAGGCGAGTCTGTCGCCGCTGATGAGATTTGTGACGAGTGGATTGAGCGATGTCTGCATGATGGCGTTCCCGATTCCCAGCAGGCTGAATGCCGCAAGCATCAGCCAGTAGCCTTCACCGAAAACGGGGAGTATCAGCGATACGGCGGTCACGATGAGACTTATCAGCACGGTGTTCTTGCGGCCGATCCTGTTCATCAGCATGCCTGTCGGCACCGAGAAGATAAGAAACCAGAAGAATACGAGCGAGGGGAAAAGATTGGCCTGCGAATCGGTGAGTGCGAGGTCTTTCTGGACATAGTTCGAGGCTGTCCCGACGAGGTCCACGAAGCCCATGGCGAAGAAGCAGAACATCACCGGGATTATCTGCGCCAGCGACGATTTGCCTGTCGCGGCGATTGTTTGAGTCTGTGACATGGTTTATTTGGATGACTGTGATTTGATTCCGTAAATCTTGAGATTGTTGAGTCTGGCGTTTCCTTTGGGCGCCGATATGCTCAGGTTGAGATAGGGCGATGTGGGAAATACGAGATTGGTCATGACGAATTGTCCCTCGTTGCCGAAAAGCTCGATGCTCGAGCGGTCCACAAAGATGCGTAATTCTATTTTTCCGTTGTTCTCGCGTGTCGGAGCCGCTGTGACTGCGGGGAAACTCTGGCTGAAGTCAGATAGCCCTGCGCCGGTGCGGTCGAAGGCCATGGTGCGTGTGGCCGCATCATATGTCATTATGACTTTCTCTCCCTCTTTGTTGCTGAGCGTGAGTTCGACTTTCGATTTCTTTCCTGCGTCGAACGATGCCGTTATCTCGCAAAGTCCCTCTGTATCGGCCGGTATGGTGAAGTTCAGGTCTGTCTTGCCGAGACTGGCTTTGCCCGATTCCGCTATTGCGGCGCCTCTTAGCCCGAGCAGTTCTGACGCGGGAGCCGAGGCGAGATAAAGATCTCCGTCGGCGCCTTTAAAAAGTTTCATCTCTCGTGGCAATGTGTTGGCGCTGCGGAACTGTTGTGTCGGGACTTCGGCTGCATATTCCCAGTTGCTCATCCAGCCGATGACTACTCGGCGGTTGTCGGGGGCGTCGCTCCAGCTTACAGTGGCATAGTGGTCTTTGCCGTAGTCCATCCATTTGGTCGGGACATTGCCGTTTTTGTCAGTATCGGCCCGGAAAGTCTTGCCGTCGAAGTCGCCGATGAAGTATTGCGCGGCCGATCCTCCGAAGGGGCCTCCCGGATTGATGTTGCAGATGAGCACCCATTTGCTTTTTTTGCTTCCGGGCACGTTCAGTTCGAAAAGATCCGGACATTCCCATACGCCCTCCTGTGCTCCAAGGCCTTTGCCGAACGCGCTTTGCAGTGTCCACGCCTTCAGGTCGGGCGACGTGAATATCAGCATCTCATGGTCCAGTGCGTGCGCGAGTATGAGAGTCCACTCTTTTGTCTCCGGATTCCAGAACATGTTGGGGTCGCGGGCCTCGCTTTCAAGCGGCAATACCGGATTTACGGAATATTTCTCGAATGTCAGACCACCGTCTTTGCTGCCTGCCAGACTCTGTATCTGGCTTTTTGCGGCCGAAGTGTACATGGCCACCACCGCGTTCTCGCCATAGCCGGCACTGTTTTCCCTGTCTATGGCGCAGCTTCCGCTGAATATCGCGCCGAGTCCGTCGGGCTCTATGGCCAGGGGCAGGTGCTCCCAGTTGACGAGATCCGTGCTGGCCGAATGTCCCCATGTCATGTTCTGCCATTTCGATCCGTAGGGATTGTGCTGGTAATATAGATGCCACTTGCCGTCCTTATAGAACATGCCGTTGGGATCGTTCATCCATCCGTAGAGCGGCGTGTGATGGTAGGTCGGGCGATATTTCTCACGGTTGGAGGTGTCGAAGGTATCGCTGAGGCTCAGCCCTTTCCAGCATGCGTCTCCTTTGGCCTCGCGGACGCTGCTCCGCCCCTGGGGGGTCTCGATCATCAACTCCACGTTTTTGCCTTCATAAGGCGTCAGATCGAACGGCACGGTATAGTCTGTCCTGGACTTGGCGAGACGCGCATAGAAGGTCTTTACGATCTCGTTGTCGACGATCACGTTTATTTTTGCGTCGTCGATGTTTTCCTGAATCGGCAGTATTAGATATTTGCCTTCTCCGGTCACGCGGACAAGAGTGTTGTCTGTCCCGAGATGGCTCACCTCGACCCCTTCGCTCGCAAGAGCTGCGAGCGGAAGAAGAAAAGAGGCCGCTCCCGTCATGATCTGTTTGAGTTTTTCCATATTGGTCCTGTCTAGTTTTTTCTTGAATAATCGGTTGGGAATCCGGAGCCGGTCCGGTTTCGGTTGCAAATCTATATCTAAATAAAACGAAGTGTTATAAAAAAACAGTCTTAAGATATAAAAAATGTTGCATGGCCCGATTTTTATCAGTCAATGCGCCTAATTTACAATATTATAGTTATCTTTGCAGAAAATTTGACAATAATGTGTCATGTGCCCGTTCAAGTTGTCGAACGGTGACACATGCCTATTCTTACCGCCAACCTGATATCAAATGAAACTCAAGACAGGACTTGTTTTTATGTTGCTTCCGCTGATGTCTATTTTACTTTTCGGATGTGCGGAAGAGAAGAAATACCGTATCGGCGTGTCGCAGTGCAGTCAGGATGACTGGCGCGCGAAGATGAATCAGGAGATGCTCCGCGAGGCGATGTTTCATGACAATGCCGAGATAGAGATCCGTTCCGCCGATGACTCCAATGAGAAGCAGATAGAAGATATCCGTTATTTTGCCGACAACGGCTTCGACATAATAATAGCCGCCCCCAACGAGGCGGAGCCGATTACGCCCGTTGTCGACGAAGTGATGGCCCGGGGCATACCGGTGGTCATATTCGACAGAAATGTGGTGGGAGACAACTATACGGCATTCCAGGGTGCGCACAATGACAGTATAGGCTATCAGGCGGCGCAGTACGCCCGTTCGCTGACCGGTCCGGATGCTCGCGTCATCGAGATATTCGGAAATCCGGGCTCCACACCGGCGCAGGAGCGTCATAACGGTTTCAAGGCCGGTCTGGAACTCTATCCGGGCATGAAGCTTGTCGCTTCGGGTCATGGAGACTGGGACTACGGCAAGGCAAACGATGTGGCGGACTCGCTGCTTGCGCTTTATCCGGATGTCGACTTGATTTTCGCGCATAACGACCGTATGGCGATAGCGGCCGCCGATGTGGCCGCCCGGAGGGGACTTGATCCGTATATAATCGGTATCGACGCCGCGCCGGAGATCGGCATGAAGGCTGTCTCCGACGGCCGGATAGACGCCACCTTCCTTTATCCTACCGAAGGATACCGTCTGATCCGTACCGCCCTTGACATTCTCGAAGGCAGACCTTACGAGCGTGTGGTAAGGCTACCGGCTGCTTCCGCCGTTGACAAGTCCAATGCCGACATCCTCAATCTGCAGAACGAGTCGCTCAAGGAGGAGACTTCCAAGATAAAGGAACTGAAATCGCAGGTCGACCATTATTGGAACCAGCATTCCATACAGTCCACGTTCCTCTATGTCACTCTGTCGATACTCGCTCTCCTCTTTATCGTGCTCTTCCTTTTCCTGCGTGTGTTCTGGCTCAACCGCCGCCAGCAGAAAATGCTTGTCGAGCAGAATCATGAACTTGAACGTCAGCGCGACAACGAGAAGTCTCTCAACGAACAGCTCAATGAGGCCACTCAGTCGAAACTGAGATTCTATACCAATGTCTCGCACGATCTGCGGACTCCTCTGACGCTAATAGCCGAGCCTGTCAGACAATTGTCTGAAGCGGCGAATCTCACTCCTCAGCAGAAGACTCTCGCACGCATTGCCGACAAGAACGTCAAGATACTCCGCCGGCTTATAAACCAGGTCCTTGACTTCCGGAAATATGAGAACGGCAAGCTTGATCTCAATCTCGTGGAGATCGATATCCGACACCTCGTCGAGGACTGGAACGACGCATTCAATGCCGTGGCCCGACAGAGACATATGAAACTTTCTCTCGAATGTGCCGGGGATGCGCCTGCCCATGTGGCCATTGATGTCGAGAAGATCGAGAGGGTGTTTTTCAATCTTGTCTCAAACGCTTTCAAATATACTCCAGACAACGGTGAGATCGCCATAAACCTGTCGTTTACGGATGCCGCCATGATTCTCTCCGTGTCTGATACGGGACGTGGCATATCGGCCGAAGATCTGGGCAACATATTCGACCGTTTCTTTCAGGTCGACAAGGTGCATCCTAACGGTTCGGGGATCGGTCTGTCGCTCGCAAAGGCATTTGTTGAGCTGCACGGCGGGTCGATCACGGCCGTCAGCGAGCCGGGCAAAGGTTCTGTGTTTACTGTCTCTCTTCCTCTGAGGCATGTGGCCGACAAGGCCGAGGACATGACGGGCGGTATTACAGACAGTGACGTGACCGCGGAACTCGCACGTGTCGATAGTCCGGCGCTCCCCGAAATGCCGCAGGCGCCGGAACCTGACGGCGGTGACCTCCCTCTTCTCCTTGTCATAGACGACAATGAAGACATTCTGGTGATGATTTCGCAGCTCTTGTCGGGTGCCTACCGTGTCATTACCGCGACCAACGGTGCCGACGGCGTCCGCATGGCGGCCAGATATGTCCCCGACATAGTGGTGTGCGATGTCATGATGCCTGTCATGGACGGTATGGAGTGTTGCCGGCGTATCAAGGAGGAGGTGTCGACGTCGCATATCCCTGTGCTGATGCTGACCGCCTGTTCGATGGACGAGCAGCGTGTGCAGGGCTACGAGTCTGGCGCCGACGGTTATCTCTCCAAACCGTTTGATGCGGGCGTCCTGCGTGCCCGCTGTGCGAGTCTTGTCGAAAACCGGCGCCGTATCCGCGAGGTGTGGATGAACGGCTCCCCGGAAATCCGGTCGGCTCACAGGACTCCCGCGCAGGTGCCGGGCGCGCCTTCGGCCATCGATTCCGATTTCTACAACCGTTTCCTTGAGATATTCCGTGAGCGGATGAGCGACGCCGATGTAAGCGTTGACGCCCTGGCTGCGGAGATGGGACTCGGGAGGTCGCAGTTCTACAGGAAGATAAAGGCGCTTACCAATTTCTCTCCGGTCGAACTGATCCGTACCATCCGTCTTAAGGAAGGACGCAACATGCTTCTTTCCACAGAGAAGACCGTATCGGAGATTGCATACGCCACCGGTTTCTCCACTCCCGCATATTTCACCAAGTGCTATCGCGAGGCGTATGGTGAGACTCCGTCTGAAACACGCTCTGGCTTGACTGACTGATTGTAATAATTGTGACATTCGTTGCAAGGGGTATAAAATTTCGTGCATTGTGCGATTTTTTATAGTCCTTGCAAATTTTTTTATAAGTTCTGTTGCTTTCTCTCCTTAAATTTGCGCCAGAATTTTAAAAAATCAAAATTGTTAACAAAAATCATTAACATGAAAAAATCATTCCTAAGCGCGCTTTTTGTCTGCCTGATGGCGGTCGTGGCGCAGGCGCAGGACATAACTGTGCATGGAACGGTGCTTTCCCGTCAGGACGGCGAGCCGCTGATCGGCGCCACTGTCATGTCGGAGGCTACCCGGAAAGGAACGGCTACCGACATCGACGGTAATTTCCAGATCACCGTTCCGGAGAAATCCAGACTTACCGTAAGCTATGTGGGCTATAATTCCACCACGCTTCAGGCCGAGCCCTCAATGACTGTCTATCTCGACGAGAACTCCGCAGTCCTTAATGAGGTAGTCGTGGTCGGCTATCAGACGGTCCGCAAGGCCGATCTTACGGGTGCTGTGTCTGTAATGAACATGAAGGAGCCTCTTTCTGAAAACTCGGGAAACATCATGAGCTCCATGGCCGGCAAGCTTCCGGGCGTCAATGTCGTGCCGAGCGCAGAGCCGGGCGGTACGGGCTCTATCCGCGTCCGCGGTATGTCGACCGCCAACTCTTCCAATGATCCTCTTTACATTGTCGACGGTGTGCCCACTGACAACATCAATGTGATCAACCCGGCCGACATAGAGTCGATGCAGGTGCTTAAGGATGCGGCTTCCGCTTCTATCTACGGTTCGCGTGCGGCCAACGGTGTGATCATAATCACCACCAAACATGGTAAGGGCGACCGTCTTTCCATCAATGTCAATTACGCTCTGACCGCACAGACCATCGCCAGGCGCTACGAAATGCTCGATGCCGACGGATGGGCGACCGCCTACGGCATGGCCGCCGCACGTGCGGGTCTTCCTCTCGGAGTTCCTCAGCTCTTCGGCAGCAATACTACTCCCGTCTATCAGCAATATGTGGGCGGAAACGAGAATTTCGCGATCACCGACACTGACTGGCAGGATCAGGTCTACCGTACGGCGTGGACAAACAATCTCACTGCTACCGTGGCCAACAACGGCGAGAAGGGTTCCGTGCTTTTCTCTCTCAATATGATCGATCAGGTCGGCAATATAGAGTCTTCTTTCTATCGCCGCTTCTCCGGCCGCGTCAATTCCCGTTATGACTTCAACAAGTACATATCCGTGGGAGAGAATCTTCTGATCGCCCAGTGGCGCAACCGTGGTGTGGAGACCTATGGCGACCGCGGTATTCCCTTCCTTGCGATGGCCATGAACCCCGCGCTTCCCGTATACGGTGCCGACGGAGCATATGCCATACCGATCGAACTTATCAATTCCGACCTTCAGAATCCCGTCCAGATGATCAAGAACGCACAGGACAACGATCATCAGAACTGGCGTATACTCGGCAACGCTTTCCTTGAGGTGCGTCCTGTCGACGGCCTTACTCTCAAGACGAATATCGGTATCGAGCACTCGCAGTATTTCAACACAGATCTCGGACGCAAGCAGATCCCTTCGGATGTCAATTCGGTGACAAGCGTTTACGGTCAGGGCGACACATGGACCTGGACAAACACCGCTAATTATGTCAAGACTTTCAACGAGAAGCATCATCTCAACGCCCTCATCGGTACGGAGGCCATATCCTATACCTTCCAGGATCTCTCGGGAAGCCGTCAGGGATATATGTTCGAGGATACCGACTTCATGCAGGTCGGTGCAGGTTCGGGCAAGGAGAATGCTGGCGGCGGCAAGACCCAGTGGAGCGTGTTCTCGCTTTTCGCGAAGGCCGATTATAATTTCGACGACCGCTATCTGGCGTCGTTCACTATCCGCCGTGACGAGAATTCCCGCTTCGCCAAGAAGCACCGCGCAGGCGTGTTCCCCGCTTTCTCTCTCGCATGGCGCCCCTCTGCCGAGCCTTTCTGGCCGGAGAATAATGTGGTGACCGATTTCAAGATCCGTTACTCATGGGGACAGAACGGTAACGCCAACATTCCTCCTCTCTATCCCACCTATTCGACCTATATCGTCAACCGTGGCAACGGCGCCTACGATATCTCGGGAACCAATTCGTCCACTACTCCGGGCATAACTCTCGCCGCATCGGGCAATCCCGATCTAAAATGGGAGACTACCGTACAGAACAATATCGGTATCGACATGCTCTTCTTCAACGGACGTCTCAATCTTACGGCTGACTTCTTCATGAAGAATACCCACGACATGCTCACCATTCCCCCTGCGCTCGACGTGGCCGGAGAGAACGCCGCCATATGGCTCAACACCGGAAAGATGAAAAATACCGGATGGGAGCTCTCTCTCGGCTACAACAGCCCGACTTACGGCGATTTCTCATGGAACGGTTCGATCAATCTTTCGCAGTATAAGAATAAGCTCGTGGCCCTTAATGACCGTCAGGAATTCATCGGAGGTGACTCGCGTCTCATTCCCGGACAGCCCATGGGCGTCTATTACGGCTATGTCTGCGACGGAATCTTCCAGGACAACGCCGAGGTGGCGAACCATGCCACACAGACCGGCGCCGCCCCCGGACGTCTCATATATCGCGATCTCAATGGCGACGGCGTCATCAATGATGAGGACCGCTGCATCATAGGCGATCCTAATCCGGATCTGTCCATGGGTATAAATCTCGCGTTCCGCTACAAGGCGTTCACTCTCGATATGTTCTTCTCGGGCGATTTCGGCTACGATATCATCAATCACATGAAGCGTCAGCTCTACTCCATGAGCTACGGATCGCTTATCTCCAACCGCAGCAGGGATGTGCTACATTGCTGGTCTGAGACAAACACCGGCAGCGATATTCCCGCCGTATCTCTCACCGACGACAACAATGAGTCGCGTTTCTCATCCTATTATGTGGAGAATGGCTCCTACATGAAGATGAAATATCTGAAACTCTCCTATATGCTGCCCGAGCGTGCCGCAAAGGCGATCGGAGGCCAGAGCATAGATGTCTTCGCACAGGTCGAGAATGTCTTCACTCTCACGAAGTATAAAGGCCTCGATCCGGAGATCGCACCCAGCGGCTACGGCGCACGCATGGATGACGGCGGATATCCGCGTCCCCGCTCGTTCACTGTCGGCGTTAACTTCCAGTTCTAATCCCAAATTCCGATTATCAAAATGAAAACCATAAAATCATATATCAGGAGCGCCGCATATATCGCGGCATTCGCGGCGGCCGGATTCGGCACTGTATCCTGCGACAGTATGCTCGATACCAAACCGCAGGGTTCCTTCACTTCCGAGCAGATCGGCGAGGATGAGGCCGTCGACATGATGGTAGCCGCATATGCGACTCTTCTAAACCATTATTTCGGCAACAACGAGTCGTTTGCCGGACCGATCAACAACTGGGTCATCGATCTCCGCTCCGACGATGCCCTCAAAGGTGGCGACGGTGTCACTATGGAGGCCTACATGCACCAGCTCGAGATCGGCAATGTCGAGAGCAACAGCGCGATTATAAATTTCAAATGGCGCAATAATTTCTTCTCCGTGTCGCGTTGCAACACCGCTATCAAGGCGATCGCGGCGGCCGGCAACATAGATGCGTCTCGAAAAGCCTCCATGATAGCCGAGATGAAGACTCTCCGTGCATATTATTATTTCGACATGTACCGTCTTTTCGAGAAGTTCCCCTATTTCGACGAGAATGTGGCCAATCCTTCGGAATGCCGTGCCGACGAGTACACCCGCAGCCAGATCCTCGGTTTCATCGAGGCCGATCTTCGCGACGCATACGAGGTGCTTCCCGAGACTCAGGAAGAGGTGGGCCGATTCAACAAGTATGTCGCCGCCGCTATTCTTGCCAAAGTGGCGCTCTTCGATTCCGACTGGGAGACGGTCGAGAAATATGCCGGATATGTCATCTCTTCGGGCCGGTATGAGCTTTACCCGAACTTTCTCGATATCTCGAAGCCCGAGATGAACAATACCTATGAGTCCGTGATGGCCGTCCAGTTCTCTTCGGCCAACAATCCCGACCAGTTCAATTTCAACAACTGTATCAACTGTACTTATTCCGAAGGCAATCTCTATGGAAACGGCGATGATTTCTATCTTGCGTCGCAGGATCTGGTCAATGCTTTCCGCACGGATGTGAACGGCCTTCCATACCTTGACGGCACTCAGAATTCCGAAAATGTCGACAAGGCCGATTATGCGGGCAATGTCGATCCCCGTCTCGATTTCACTCTGGGCCGTATCGGCATGCCCTGGCGCGGATATATGTACAATGAGAAGTGGTGCCGCAATCTTGAACTCTACGGCCAGTATTCAGGCAAGAAACCCTATCCTTCACCCGACAGTCCGTATGTCACTACCGGTATCGTGCCCTGGGGTGCCTCCTCGCTCAATTATATCATTATCCGTTATGCCGATGTGATGCTTATGAAGGCCGAGGCTCTTATCGAGCAGAACAAGGATCTTGACCAGGCACGCGATCTTATCAATCAGGTTCGTGCCAAGGCTGCGCGTTCTGTCGATGCGTCCTACACTCCGGTCGACTGCAATCCGATGGTGGCCAATTATGCCGTGGGTCAGTATCCCGCTTCCGGCTGGAGTCAGGACTATGCCCGCCGTGCGGTGCGTCACGAGCGTCGTGTCGAGCTGGCCATGGAAGGTCACCGCTGGTTTGACCTGCTTCGCTGGGGTACGGCTGTCGAGACTGTAAACAGATATTATCAGTTCGAGGCTCAGTTCCAGCGGTATTACAGCGGCGCCAGTCTCTCGGCCGATGATCTCTATTTCCCCGTGCCTCTCGAGCAGAAAGATAACGCCGGAGGTCTCTACGACTGAGAATGATTTCGGCTGCTCTTTCTCTCTCCTTTTTCTCTCTGACATCCGGTCCGCAACCGTATCGTCGGTTTTCGGGTTCCGCGTCCAAAGCCTGAAGCTTTGACATCCCGCCGGACCATCTGTATATCATAATTAAAATCTATCATTGATAAAATGAAATCAAAATTCTATATAACCGCTCTTTCCATGGCTCTCGCCGCCACTTTCACATCTTGTGGCGAATTTGAACCAACGGGATATGAGGAAGTGCCGAACCTTCCTACTGTTTCCGACTTGAGGGCTGAAGTTTCCGGTCATACAATCAACGTGACATGGAATCTTCCCGCCGGCGACATAACCGACGTCCTGTTTATACGCGATGCCAACACTTCCAATCCTGTAAGCCTCGGCGCCGATGCCACTTCATATGTGGTCAAGGGGCAGCCTATGGGCGAGGAAGGTCTTTACACGGTGAAGGTTTGCTACGACAACCGATATGTGTCGGAAGGCGTTTCGACCACAGCGGTGCTTCCGGTCGAGGAGCTTCCGGGTGTGACCGGTCTGACATCTTCTGTCACCGGACGCAAGGTCACTCTCTCATGGACCAATCCTTCGGGCAATGATGTGACCGGTGTCCGCGTTGTGACAAACGGCGACGAGGCCGCTGCCATGTATCTTCCGGGCGGCACTACGACCGTCACTCTAAAGGCCCAGCCTATGGAGGTAGATCTTTCCTATGACGTGCAGGCCATATACGATGAGTATTATCCCTCTGTGTCGGCTGTTGTCAAGACTAAGATTCCCTACATCACGCCCAAGATGGGATATCTGATGACTGCAGGTTCTATCGCGGAGCTTCCCGATGACGACGAGCGTGCAGCCGCAACCTGGTTCGTGCAGCAGGAGAATGCCGATCTTATATATCCCGCCGATCTGGCTTCGCTTGATCCGGACATTTACTCTGTGCTCTGGATCGAGATCGACCGTGTGGGCATGCCTCTCGGCTGGGAAAATCTTCCCGCTGTGCTCACTTCTCCCGAGGCCATAGGGGCGCTTAAGGAATATTCGGCCAACGGCGGTAGCCTCTATCTTGCCAATATGGCCACTCAGCTTACGGTGCCTCTCGGTTTCGTGCCCGACAACATGGCTCCTACCGTGTTCGGCAATGGAGACGGAGGCAGCGGCGATGATGTCTGGACCATCAATCCTTTCCTTGGTGTTGACTTCAAGGAGAGTGGCGACCAGGGCTATTATGACCGTTCGGAACATGCTATATTCAAGGGCCTGACTCTCGAGGATCCCAACGGATGGGGTCTGCCTGGCATACCGCTCATTGGCCCCGGCCAGCGTGAGGACCACAACTGTCTGTGGGATTGCAATCTCTATGGCCGTGGCAGCTATCCGGACGTGATAGCCAATTTCGAGGCTGTGACCGGCTCTCTCGTACTCGCCACCTGGGGCCACGTACGCGACCATTGTGTGGCAGGTCTCGTGGAGTTCTTCGCCACTCCGGTTCACGGGCGGTGTGTTGCCAACGGTTTCGCCGCTTATGAATGGAACCAGAATTCGGGTGCGAATCCTTATCAGCACAATGTGGAGCAGCTTACTCTCAATATTCTCGATTATCTCAAATAAGCAGCTATTGAAAATGCTGCTTAAAATATCGGTTGGGTAGTTCAGTTACCGCGGAGCCCGTGACACGCGCGCTCCGCGGTTTAACCTAAATTATCCCGGTATTCACAATTTGATTGTATTTTTATCAGTTGCTATCTCGTATGATGAAATTAAAATACTTTACTTTATCGGTTGCCGCGCTTGCCGCGGCGCAGACCGATGCGTATGCGTCGAGAATCCTGCATGTACCTATGGATCTTCAGGGGCGCGAGACCATCCGCGAGGCTGTCGGCGGAAAAAATCTGTTTCTTTTTTCCAAGACAACCCCCGAGAATATTCCCGGCGCATCCGGAATGGCCCTCCGCCTTGACGGATTTTCTGCATATGCGCAGGGTAATATAGATGCCGGATCCGCTTCTGCCGCTTCTCTTACTTTCTCCATGTGGGTGGCTCCGGAGACTTATCCTGTCATAGCTCTTGACACGCCGACTGAAGAGAAGATCCGCCTTGCCGGCACGCTCGATGACTCTTCACGGGCCGGCTGGCAGTTTTCGCTCGGCTATACGGGCAAGTATGCCTTCGAGTGTTATTCCGGTGGCTGGAAGGTGACGGTCGAGGCTTCCGATAT
Organism: Bacteroidales bacterium H10; assembly: GCA_001701295.1. GTDB lineage: Bacteria > Bacteroidota > Bacteroidia > Bacteroidales > Muribaculaceae > Lepagella. Next base: position 8,382 of record DAAV01000006.1, on the reverse strand, counting down.
CCTCTCTTGTTATGAATGGAGCCATCTCGTGGCGGTGGCCGAGGGCGGTTCGAAGACTGTGACTCTATACCGTAACGGTCAGAAAGTCGGAGAGGCCCGGTGCATGGATACTTTCGACAATTCCGCATCGAAGCTCACGATCGGACGTAGTGTGGAGAACAGCTTCGCGGGTCCGTTCATGATCAATACTTTCAATGGCCTTGTCGATGACGTGGAGGTGCACGACCGCGCCTTTTCTGCATCGGAGATCGCGGCTTTCTCTCCCGAGCATGAGGCGGATCTCTCTATTCCGGCGTCGCGCTATGCGGACCAGACGTTGCGTCCTCGTTTTCACGGCATGCCCGCCACGGCATGGACCAACGAGTGTCACGGCATGACATATTCCAACGGCCGCTATCATCTCTTCTTCCAGAAGAACGCCAACGGCCCTTATATGACGCGTCTGCACTGGGGGCACATATCCTCGTCCGATCTTGTCAACTGGCGTGAGGAGCGTATCGCAATTGCTCCCGGAGAGTCCTATGATATCAAGGGTTGCTGGAGCGGTGCCATTGTCTCCGACGATGTCCTGACCGGCGGAAAACCTGTCGCGATATATACGGCCGTAGATTATGCCAGGGCTACCATATGCATGGCCACTCCTGCCGACGACGATCTGGTCAGGTGGGACAAATCGACTTCCAATCCTCTTATAAACGGTCGTCCGTCAGGCCTGAGCGATGATTTCCGCGATCCTTATTTCTTCCGCAGCGGCGATGACGCATATATCATTGTCGGTACGTCCAAGGGGGGCCTCGGTGCGGTGACACTGCACAAGATGGATCCCGTATCGAAACGGTTCACGAACGACGGACGTATTTTCTTCTCGGCTTCGGATGCCGCCTCGCAGGGCACATTCTGGGAAATGCCCAACATCACTCCTATGCCTGGAGGCAAATGGCTCTTTACCGTCACTCCTCTCGGCACGTCGCAGGGGGTGCGCTGTCTCTATTGGGTCGGAACCATAAATGCCGACGGGACTTTCCGCCCGGAATCCGGTCCGCGCACAGTCGAGATGAACTCCAAAGAGGGTTATGGCCTTCTCTCGCCGACTGTCTATACTCACGACGGCCGCACCATCGCCCTCGGAATCGTGCCTGACAAGATTTCGGGTGAAAACAATTACTCTCTCGGATGGGCTCATTGCTACTCGCTGCCGCGCGAGTGGTCGCTTGATGCCGCCGGCAATCTTGTGCAGAAACCTTTCGATGGTCTGAAAGTGATGCGTTCCGATGTCAAGGCGTCTCTCTCTTCTCTTGATCTCGACGGTGTGCGTGCCCTTGATCCGGTCGAGGGCCGTCATGCCGAGGTGCTTGCTTCTTTCAAGGTCGGGACTGTTCCCTTCGGTTTCAGGATTTTTGACAACGGCTCGACTGCGGCGAAGATATATTACAACCCCGCTACAGGCGAATTGATCGCGGACTTCACCGAGATAGAGCGCTGGAACAATGACGCCGGTTCTTATGCCGGAATCTACCGTATGGCTCTGCCGGAACGTCCTGCCGCCGGTTCGGACCTTAAAATCAATCTGTTTGTCGACGGTTCGATTCTTGACATATTTGTCAACGACAGGTGGGCGCAGTCCATACGTGTCTTCCCGCAGTCGGAAGCTGCCGTCGGCATATCTGTCTATGCCGACGGCGAAGTGCGGCTCAATTCTCTTGAGGCCTGGACCTTCAGGCCGGGCAATTCTCCGGTTGTCGACATCTTGGACGATCAGTCCGGGAATGCTTTCTCTCTGGTCGATGTCTATGACATTTCGGGCCGTCTCGTACGCAGCGGAGTCAGCAGGGATCTCTCCACATCAGGACTTGACAGCGGCCTTTATGTCATCGACGGCAAGAAAGTCATGATCCGATAAATTGTAGAACAGATTAATCAAGGGAGGTTCCTGCCGGGCCTCCCTTGATTATTTTTTCTGTTAAAAACAACTGTCCCAAAACTAAACATACTCCGGGGCTTGCGGGATAAATAAGTTTGATTATCTTTGCATCAGTTTAGTGTCCGGATTCGGACGCTGCTCTTATGTCTAACCTTAAATTCATGAATACCAGATTATTATTATCTTTAGCCGCATTGTCGGCTCTCTGTGGCCAGATACAGGCTGACACCTCCGCTCCGCCGGAAGAGGAACCTCAGTCGATTTTCAGACTCGATGTCGCGGCCCGGGTGGACTTTCAATGGGATGCCGTTGACGGACATACACAGGACGCTAACACTGGATTCGAGGCGAAATATCTTATGTTCCGTATTGACGGGCAGATTGTCAAGGGACTTACCTATTCCTGGAGGCAACGGCTTAACAAACTTCATAAGGATCAGGCCTTTTTCGATGCCACCGACTGGATCTATCTCAATTATGCCTTTCGCGGATGGGAATTTCAGGCCGGAAAACAGGTGGTAGGTATCGGAGGCTGGGAGTATGACCGCAATCCTATGGATCTGTATGACTGTTCCGTCTTCTGGAACAACATACCCTGCTACGATCTGGGTGTCTCGGTGAGCCGGTGGATCACGCCCTCCGATAAACTCATGGCTCAGGTGACGCAAAGTCCCTTCTTTACTTCGGACAACCGTAACATGTATGCCTACAATCTGATGTGGCAGGGAAACCACGGATGCTTCCATCCGCTGTATTCGCTCAATCTTATCGAGTACGAAAAAGGCCGCTATATCAATTATATCGCTCTCGGCAACCGCTTTACATTCGATAAGGTCGAGGTGGAGGTGGATCTGATGAACCGAGCCTCGTCACACCAGACATTCCTGTTCAGAGACTGTTCCGTAATGGGAGAGATCGCATATTCTCCCACCGACCGCTGGCGGGTGTTCGGCAAGATGACCTACGATGTCAACAAAAGCGGTACGGACGCGGACTACACGGTAAGCGACGGCACCGAACTGACAATGGCCGGCGCCGGCGTGGAGTTTTATCCTTTGCGCAAGGGGCGCCATTCGTTGCGTCTCCATGCCGGATGCTTCTATTCATGGGGCGCGAACGCCAATACGGAGAATCTGATGCAGGACCGCTCGCTATTCGCCTGTGTCGGGCTGACCTGGAACATGAATATTCTAAACATAAATAAAAAATAATTTAACATAACTGGAAATAATGCAAACCGACGGAAACATCAATGTCACTGAGACCGCCGTGTCCGGAAAAAAATCCCGGGTCAAAGGTCGTCTCGCGCCCTATATCTGCCTGCTGTGCGTATTCGGCATATTCTATTATTTCGGTCAGGTGATGGGCATGGCCAATATGCTCAACACCATAATGCATACCGCCCACGACCTGCTGCTCAACACTGTGTTCTATCTGATGGGCATATGTGTGCTTACCGGTGCCATAGGACGCATTCTCGTGGAATTCGGCGTCGTGAAACTTCTTGAGCGCATCCTGCGCCCTCTGATGAAACCTCTGTTCAATCTGCCCGGTGTCGCCTCGCTCGGTGCGGTGATGACATTTCTCAGCGACAATCCGGCTATAATATCTCTCGCTTCCGACCGCCGCTTCAGTTCTTATTTCAAGAAATTCCAGTTCATATCGCTGACCAATTTCGGAACGGCTTTCGGCATGGGACTTCTGGTCATGGTGTTCATGGTCGGCCAGGGATTCTTCTGGCAACCAATGGTCGGATTTTTCGGCGCATTCTGCGGCTGTGTGATCTCTACACGCATCATGCAGTATTTCGTGATAAAGAACTATCCCAATTTCCTGACCGAAGATGTAGTGTCGGACAAGCAGGCCGTAGAGAAGGAGGAAAGCCGCGACGAGTCGTCGCTGTTCGTACGCATACTGAACTCTCTGCTTGACGGCGGCCGTTCGGGCGTGGATGTCGGTCTTGCCATAATCCCGGGAGTCCTGATCATATCGACGCTGGTGATGCTGCTGACTTTCGGTCCCTCGTCCGATGGTTCATATACGGGAGCGGCCTACGAGGGTGTCGCGCTTCTTCCCTATCTGGCCGGCAAGGTCAATATTATTTTCGAGTGGCTGTTCGGATTCACCGATCCGCATCTGATCGCATTCCCGATTACGGCTCTCGGTGCTGTAGGCGCCGCCCTCGGACTGGTGCCCAATTTCATGGAGCAGGGATGGATCGACGGAAACGCGATAGCTGTCTTTACCGCCATCGGAATGTGTTGGAGCGGATATCTGAGCACGCATACCGCCATGCTCGACTCGCTCGGATACCGTGAACTGACTCCGAAAGCGATCGGGGCACATACCATCGGAGGCCTTTGTGCGGCGATCATAGCCCATTGGACCTTCGAGGCTGTCTCGCTTATGATTGCGTTGCAATAAGCGGAATTCCGGGCTGTCATACACTGAGGTAGTTACAGCGCCGATGGTAAAAAAAGTAGTGATCCGATAAATTGTAAGACTGAAATATCACGTTAATTAGGGGAAGTCTCGTGAGGCTTCTCCTGATTGATATCCACTATGACACTCGTAGAAACACTCAAAGAAAAGATTCTTGCCGGCGGAGAGATATCTGCCGAAGAAGCATATGCCCTCTGTGATGCCGCGCCCGGTTGTCGCGGGGAACTTTACGCGGCGGCTGAAGAGATAACCGCGAAATTCTGTGTGCCGGTTTTCGATTCTTGCTCGATAGTCAACGCCCGTTCCGGGAAATGTCCCGAAAATTGCAAATGGTGCGCCCAGTCCGCCCATTTCAGGACCAATGTCGATGTGTACCCTCTTATCCCCCGTGACGAATGCATGCGTCATGCCGATATGAGCCGCAAGCATGGTATCCGCCATTTTTCTATGGTCACTTCAGGACGCAAGATGAGTGGCCGAGAACTTGACGAGGCATGTGACTATTATCGGGAACTCGTTGCCGCGGGCGGTCTTGATCTCTGCGCTTCCATGGGACTGCTCGATAAGGAGGAGCTTCAGAAGCTGTGGGATGCGGGCGTGCGACGTTATCACTGCAATCTCGAGGCTGCTCCCGATTATTTCTCGGAATTATGCTCGACCCATACTGTGGAAGACAAGATAAAGACGGTCATGGCCGCGCGTGAGATCGGTTTCGAAGTCTGTTCGGGCGGTATAATAGGCATGGGCGAATCTCCCAGGCAGCGTGTGGGACTTGCTCTCGAATTGCGCAGAATCAGCCCCGTGTCTATCCCCATAAACATACTTTGTCCCATCAAGGGGACACCGCTTGAGAAGAGCGCCCCTCTCTCCGATGAGGAAGTACTTGACACTGTGGCCTTGTTCCGGTTTATACATCCTTCGGTCACGATCCGCTTTGCCGGCGGTCGGGCGTCGCTTTCCCGCGACACGCAGCTTCGTGCCATCCGCATAGGAGTAAATGGCGCTATCGTCGGAGATCTGCTGACTACCGTCGGCTCCACCGTAGCCGCCGACCGCGAGCTCGTCGCCGAAGCCGGCCTCTCCTTCTGATCCCGTCCCTGCCGGAGCAACCCCTCTGTCCGAGCAGCGCCTTTCCAAGGCGTTGACACCCCCCTAACCGTCCCTCTTCTCCTCCCGGAAACTGTTTAAATCCAAACCGTTTCTCAAGGTCCTGTGGTCAAAGCCTGTGGCTTTGACTTTCGTCCGGCACATCCATAAAATCAACTCGCTGCAAAAATTCCGCAGCGAGTTAATTTTTTTTAATCCTTTATTTTTCCGCAAAATTATGATTCTGCTTCCAAATGTATTAACTTTGCAAAAAAAGAATAAAACACTATGGCAGTAAAAAAGAAAGCGGCGGCCGCTCCCGCAGCGACGCGCATCTCTGATAAAGCGGAAAAACTTAAGGCTCTCGACGTCACGATGGCGCATCTTGAAAAAGATTTCGGAGCCGGTACGGTGATGCGTCTCGGTGATGACGCGGTGCAGGATGTGGAAACTATCTCGACCGGATCTCTCGGTCTTGATTACGCTCTCGGCGTGGGAGGTCTTCCGCGTGGCCGTATCACCGAGATCTACGGTCCCGAATCGTCTGGTAAGACGACTCTCGCCATCCATGTGATCGCCGAAGCACAGAAACGTGGCGGCATTTGTGCCATAATCGATGCCGAGCATGCGTTCGACCGTTTCTATGCCGAGAAACTTGGTGTGGATGTCAACAATCTCTGGCTCGCGCAGCCCGACAATGGCGAGCAGGCCCTTGATATAGCGGAACAGCTTATCAATTCAGGTGCCATAGATGTGCTTGTCATCGACTCTGTGGCCGCTCTGACACCCAAGGCGGAGATCGAGGGTGAGATGGGCGACAAGAACGTCGGCCTTCACGCCCGTCTGATGTCGCAGGCCATGCGCAAGCTCACCGGTACGATCTCACGCACGCGCACATGCTGCATATTCATTAATCAGATCCGTGAGAAAATCGGAGTGATGTTCGGCAATCCTGAGACTACCACCGGCGGTAATGCGCTCAAGTTCTATTCTTCCGTTCGTATCGAGATCCGGCCCTCCTCTTTCATCAAGGATGGTGACGTGACTATCGGACGCCTTGCGAAAGTAAAGGTGGTCAAGAACAAGGTCGCTCCTCCGTTCATGAAAGCCGAGTTCGAGATAATGTTCGGCGAGGGTATATCAAAGGCCGGCGAGATCATCGACATGGCCGTGGAGCACGGTATTGTCAAGAAGTCGGGAGCCTGGTTCTCCTATAATGGCGCCAAGCTCGGTCAGGGCCGTGACGCTGTGAAACGCGTCATAGCTGACAATCCCGAACTTGCCGAGGAACTCGAGCAGAAGATCGTGGAGAAGCTCAACAGCGAGAAGGCGGCGGGTAAAGCCGCCGGAAATCCTTTCCTNNAAGACCGATGTCGAGTCGGAGCCGGAGACCATGGACGAAGGTCTTCCAGCCGACGCCGAAGGCCCCGCCGAGGATCTCTTTGCCGATGACTTCGAACTTGATATCGAGGAGTGATCCCCGGTCCCCTGAATCACCGCAGTCCCGGTCCAACTGTAGTTGCGGTCCGGTGGCCAAAACCTGAGGTTCTGACAGTAATAAAAACGAGGGTGTGTCATAATGAAGAATTATGACACACCCTCTTCTCCTCTTGGCTAAAGTTCCTGTCCTCGATGAATGATTCACAGATTCCCTTTGACTAAGTTAAGATTTATAAGGGTCTGAAAAACCATATTATGAGCTACTTCCTGTGTATGTGCGTTTCCTGTAAGTATATCCACATAGAAGTACTAATCTTTGCGGATGGCGTCAACTTCTTTGGGCGACAATCCTGTGACCTGACAGATCATCGCGTTGTCCATACCTGCGGCAATCAGGTTCTTTGCCACACTTGCCACTCCTTCTGCACGTCCTTCCGCACGTCCTTCCGCACGTCCTTCGTCTCTTGCAGTGTCGAGCACGTCGTTTTGGACCATGATCGTATCCATATGGGCATCGTATGCCCGGCGCTCTTTGGGTGTCATCGACAGGTATTGCAGCTTCTTTTTGACCTCCTGAAGTCCCGGAGTGCGTGTATTCTCCTTGACAATGCCTGTCTTTAGATATGTCATCCATTCATCGAGCGGTGTCTCAGGAATCTTATCGTAAACATTCACGCGTACCAGATAATATTCGGGGAACACTTCGCGAGGAAGGTGAGGTACGATGACGCCCTCCTCCTTAGTGTTCACTAAGAGGTCGCTGCCTGTATGAATACCCTTGAACCGAGTCTCTCCATGATATACATAATCGTCGCCTTGGCCATAATCGCAGTAGAGCAGGCTGATCGAATACACCTTTTTAACTTGGTCATATTTGTCTCCGATGTTGATGTGCTCTGTAATAGCCTTACATGTGCCATAAAGGATGCGTTGTAGATAATAGAGCTGACGGGTAAGCTGTACCTCCACTATTATCAGATGCCCCTTGCTGTTCTTGGCCTTGATATCCACGCGGTTGAATTTATCGGTGTCAGATTCCTGATTCGATTCGCTTTCAAGAAGCTCGACTATCTTCACATCCTCGTTCAGGAGCACGGAGATCAACCCTTCGAGAATCCCGAAGTTGCTTTTATCCCTGAGCATATGTTTCATAGCCCAGTCAAAGCGGATATATGTATTCTCTTGCGACATAAGTACGTGATTTCTCAATTCTCCACAAATATAATCCTTTTTTTCTATTATAACAAATATTCTCCCCGATCCTATTTAATCCTATTGATCCCAGTGACATTTATATAACACCTCAAAGCAAAAACCGTTAACACTTTAAACATCAGGAGGGTGTATCAAAACTTTCATTTTGATACACCCTCCTGATGTTTTGCTGTTTACGTATCCTCTATTTCTCTCGCATGAAGATCGCGATCGGAGTTCCGTGGAAATCCCAGTGCTCCCGGATTTTGTTCTCTAAGAATCGTCTGTAAGGCTCTTTC
>DAAV01000119.1:32507-38150 GCA_001701295.1 Bacteroidales bacterium H10 | reverse complement strand
ACATCGGTTTCTTTCTGAAGGCCTTCGCGGACTGCTGTGGGCCACAGATCGTAAACCATAGGATTGCCCATGTTGATCACTCCCATTGGAAATGACTGTATGCCATAGGCCTCCATTATCGCGTTTCCTTCTTCAGTCATGAGACCGATGCGACCGGTTTCGAAATTTGTCCTTGATGTCGATATGCCGAATCCGCCGCAATGGATGCTCACTGCTATAAACTTGTCCTCTCCATACTGTTCTTCGAGCTGTTCGATGACTTTATGGGCCTCCGGACAGTTGATACAGTTCTGGCCTGTGAAATCTTCAAGAAGTACACCTCTCTCCACTTTGATTGCTTCTCCAAGTATGTAGCGGTCATTTTCTCCCACCTCGTCGCAGGCGGTGAATGTTACCGCAGTCATGGCCACGGTGCATGCAATGAGTGAATTTTTATATATAGTCTTCATTTGTTTAGAAGTTGTATGTGTAGTTGATCTTGAATCCATGCATTGCCGGTACCGGACGGCAGAGACCGCCGGAGCAGTCGAAGCCTGCGCGTGTGCGTCCGTAGCTGAGCATAAGACGGTTGTTGCGGTAGTTTCGNNTGATGCCGAACATATAGTAATGTGTGCCTGTATCGCCGCAATTCCACATGTCGCTCACGGAGAACATCATGTAGGGCGTCCAGGAAAATTCGAGAAGTCCGTAGGCCCAGTCTTTCTGATCCTGTTTTGTAAACAGATACTGTGCCTCGCCGCGCAATGTGAATTTGCGGTTGAATTTATATTTGGCATCGACTACAATAATGTTTGTCTTGATATATTTCTCATCTGTCTCCACAATGGGTACAACCTGATTGTTGAGCATCTGGTTCATATACATGAACGTCATCGTGAGTGGCGCGGAGAAACGTTTCTCGACCTGTACGTTGATATCGTAGTAGTTGCATGCGCCGGTGCGGAAGAAAGGAAATGCGCATCCGTCGTTTACGGGTCTTGCGCCGTCCGTGCCCTGCACCATGCCGTCAAGACCTTCGGGAGCGGGCTGCATCGACAGTCCAGCCACATAGCTGGCGTTGATCGTCAGTTTTGTGCCGTAGCGGCCTCCGAGCGGAGATTTGCGCGGGAACAGATAACTGAACGATCCCTGATATGCCCATTCGCCGTCGGCATATTGCGTGGCATAGGGGTAGAGGGCCGGAAGAGAATATGTGTGCATGTAGGTGAATGCAGGCATGTAATTGATAAATACGGAATTGCCGTCCATCTTCCTTTGGGATCTGTAGGACATGTTGAAACTCCGTTTGGCCTGCAGCATGGCGCTGATTCCCTTTTTCGAATATGACGCGCTGAGCATGTAGGCCGTTCCGGTGCCGTAAGTGTATGAGTTGTCATAACTCGGGTCCTGACCTTTCCAGGCGAATTCTCCGAGAATGCTCCACGGGCCTTTCGCGAAACTTGTGCGCACGTCAAACGCGTTCACACAGTCCGGAAGGTTAAGATAGTAATTCGTGTTGCCTACGTATATGTCTTCTTTGCGTTCATGTTTGAGCACCCATGATCCGCCTATCATCCATGTAGCTCCCCGCTCCTGCATCGAAGGGATGTAGTCATGCATGTACAGTTCGGCATTCGCGCCGTAGACCTGAGAATGTTTGCTCCAGTCCCAATAGCGTCTCTGCACACCGCCGAGCATGGTCAGACGCAATCCTTTGACTGCGTTTATGTTCAGTCGTCCTCCTCTGATGGCGTTGTCTATTCCGAGCGAGCGGTCTTCGAAAGTGCGGAGTATAAATCCGTTNNCCCGCCGTAAGCTCGAATCCTTTGTATTTTCCTTTTACATAGAAGTTTGAAAGACCCCATCCGGCAAAATCTTTCTCATATCCGGGGAGCGGCCATTTCATGAACTCTGCCCGTAATCCGGCATCCACGTATCTGCTGGCCATGTTGACGTCGGCATACGTGTTGAAAAGTATCTTTTCCGCATATGGGCCTATGGCATTGATCTCTTCGTCTATCTCGGGAAACGCGATATCGGCCTGTACGGATCCGTGCACCGCTACCGGATAATCGGCCTTGGCCACGGAAGGCAACAATGCCGCCGCAGACAAGGCCACAATGGGTAATGTATATGATTTCATGTGGAATCGTTGGGTTCTGTCAGATTGGTTCGTTTGTGTGATGACGGATTATTTTGTAATCAGCTGCCGTACTATTTCTATCAGATGGTCTTCCGATCCCTCTGTATAGCCGGAGTGCGATTCAACGATTTTGCCATTGCCGTCCACTACTACCACATGGGGAGGATTCTGGCATCCCATCGCACGTGCGAAATCGCCGCTCTGGTCGAGCAGTACGTCATATTCCCATCCGCGGGCATCGGCCATCGGCTTTACTTTGGTGGCGTTCTGCGCTTCGTCGATAGAGATGGCATAGACTTTTACTCCTGTCTCTTCCACCCAGTCGGGATAGACGTCATGTATGGCGGTCAGCTCGCGTATGCAGGGCTTGCACCATGTGGCCCAGAAACTTATGATGAACGGTTTGCCGTCATTGCTCAGAGTGGCCGAATCAACCGGTTTTCCGGACAGGTCTTTCAGTTGCACCGAGGGAAGCTGGGCATTCGCGGAGAGGGCAATGCCTATTCCGACTGCCACAATCATTAAAAGTCGCTTGATAGATTTCATATGCTAATGTATTTGTTTTGATTCTTCGATTGATAAGGAAAGAAAAGGTTTATCGGGATACATTAAGTATTTGATTCGTAAAAATAGCTGTTAAAATCGGAATCGCCAAATAAAATTTATATTTATTGCTAAAAATATGCAATATACTCCTGTTTTGGCGTCTTCTTTTTCTATGCATCCCTACCTGGTTTTCATCATGCCGTTACGGTATGCGTACAGCAGTTCCCGGAGTTCGTCAATCTGTGACTGAAGTTCTTTGCCTTTGTCGGTATCGCGCACGCGGAGTCTGTTTTTGCTCAGTTCGACAAGCTGTGTGGTCGATTTGATGTCTGTGCCGAGCCTTATCGCTTCCTCCGTGCTGCTGAAAGGTTCATGCTGCACGAGTTCGAATCCGCGCGAATGGAATACGAGCGTATATCCTGCGATTCCCGTCGTGGTGTGATAGGCCTTTGCGAAACCGCCGTCTATCACCATCAGTTTGCCGTTGGCTTTGACAGGCTGTTCTCCCTTGCCTGCTTTGACAGGTACGTGTCCGTTGATGATATGTCTGTGGGTGCCCGTCACTCCGAATGAGTCAAGAATGGAATCCACTATCTCCTCTCTTTCCCGCAGAATATAATAGAATCCCTTCGGTTCTTCATGGGTAGATTTGTCAGCTATGAAATAACGTTCGAAAGTCGTCATTTTTTCCTTGTCGAAAAGAGGGGAGTCAGGACCGCACCACAGATACCAGTAATAATCTATGGCATAGTCGTGTATGTCTTCGGGAGAATCGTTATTGAATGCTGCGCGCATTAGCATACCGATGGAATTGAGAAGGTCCTTGCCTTTGGCTTTGTTCCCGAGAATTTCTATCTCTTTCAGCGAACCGTCCGCATTTAGCGGCACGGAGGCGTGGAACATCAGATTTGAATTCGATATATTGTATATCGCGCCGTGATTCATCATTGTGGTCATGTGTCGTCGCAGTTTGTCACTGATCATGAACGAACGGTGAAGCTTGCCTACCAGCGTTTTCTCGTCTTCTGTCAGAGCGAACGGATCTGCCGGATCGACGGTGGGAAGGCCTGTATCGCGCATAGGATAGCTTTTACCTTCTATCTCCACCTCTTTATGGTCTGCCGATATGTTTCCGAGAAGCTTCCGTTTTCCCATCTTCCATTCCGGATGTTTGTCGATCATGGCGCCTTCGAGTTTGAACTGTATGATGCTTACCGCCTTGTGCATCTTTGCAAGCAGCGACCGCGATCTTTCATTGTCCGACGCGCTGCCGGGTTCGAGTTTCGGCTGGAATACCTCGCAGGGGTCATCGGCATATGTTTCCATGGCGAACGTGGCCAGTGGCACAAGATTGATGCCGTAGCCCTCTTCAAGTGTGTCCATGTTTCCGTAGCGGAGCGCTATGCGGAGCACGTTGGCTATACAGCAGTCGTTGCCGGCGGCAGCGCCCATCCACAATGCGTCGTGGTTGCCCCATTGTATGTCGAATCCTTTGTAGTCGGCGAGCGTGTCCATGATGATATGCGCGCCCTGTCCTCTGTCGTATATGTCGCCGAGTATGTGAAGCCTGTCTATGCTGAGCCGTTGTATCACATTGCATATGGCTATTATGAAATCATCCGCCTGCCCTGTCGAAATGATTGTCTCCACGATCCGGTTGTAATACATCTGTTTGCTTTCACCGCTTGGAGTCTCGTGAAGAAGCTCCTCGATGATATATGCGTATTCTTTGGGAAGCGCTTTGCGGACTTTGGACCGGGTGTATTTCGACGATACGCTCTGAAGTACTTTTACGAGTCTGTGGAGCGTGATGTTATAGAAGTCGTCAATATCGCTCTCTTCGGCCCGGATCAGTTCCAGTTTCTGCTCGGGATAATAGATCAGCGAACATAATTGCGCTATGTCCGAGTCTCTCATATCGTTGCCGTAGATCTCGCGCACCTTGCGTTTTATGTTGCCCGATGCATTTTTCAGTATATGCCTGAATGCCTCGTCCTCACCGTGGAGATCGGCCACAAAATGCTCGGTCCCTTTGGGAAGATTGAGAATTGCCTCGAGATTGATTATCTCGGAACTCGCCGCGCTTATTGTCCCGAAGGTCTGAGAGAGAAGTTCGAGAACACGGTGGTCGTTGTCGATTTGTCCGGCGGTATATCTTGCCGTTGTGTTTTCAAGTGCCATAGATGGGGTTTAAGGTTTAGAAGCTGTTTAATGTGCAAATATACAAATATAGTTCGATTATATAACATCATTTGCAGGATTTTATCTATCTTTGTAATCGGAATGAAAGAAAAATTTCTGATAATACGTGCCTGGCTCGGTAAACTCACGTTTCGCACGGGAGTGATTGCGGGGCTGTTGTGTGTGCTTTGCTATTTAATATCGTTTGCGCAGATGCTGCTTCCTTTTTCATTGACTGTCAAGGGCGTGCTGTGGGTTGTCTTTTTCGGATTGGCAAAGACATTCCAGTATTCGGCTTTATTGATTCTCGGCAAGGAGGGCATATCCAGGATCCGTTCCCTGTTCAAAAATAATTCTATAAGTAACCGGCCGAGATAATCAGACCCGTTTATAGTGATTTTGAACGGTTACTTAACGTTACTTGCAATTTGTAAGATGAAAGAATTCGAAGACCTGAAACCGCTCTTCAATGAGGATACAGGTAATAAATTTCCGATTATAATAGCGGGGCCCTGCAGTGCGGAGTCCCGCACCCAGATAATGCGTACCGCGGAGGGTCTCGTCGCGGCGGGGATACNNCCGGGCCGGAGTCTGGAAACCGCGTACGCGTCCGGGATCATTCGAAGGCATAGGTGCGCGTGCGCTGTCATGGCTTGGAGAAGTACGCGACAAGACAGGAATGATTCCTGTGACGGAAGTCGCCTCTCCGGCCCATCTGCGCTGTGTCCTGCGTGCCGGTATAAATGCGGTATGGATAGGTGCGAGAACTGTGGCCAATCCTTTTGCGGTCCAGG
>DAAV01000119.1:13921-32497 GCA_001701295.1 Bacteroidales bacterium H10 | reverse complement strand
AGATAACATTACCGTTCTTGTCAAAAATCCGGTTAATCCCGATCTTGAACTCTGGATCGGAGCTTTGCAGCGTCTGTATGCCTCCGGCATCAGGCGTCTCGGTGCGATCCACCGTGGATTCAGCGCTTATGGCGATCATATTTACCGCAATGTCCCTGAATGGAGAATTCCCATTGAACTTAAACATCGCATTCCTTCATTGCCTCTGATTTGTGATCCAAGTCCAATCGGAGGCCGTAAGGAACTTGTTTTTCCTGTCTCGCAACAGGCTGTCGATATGAATTTCGACGGGTTGATCATAGAATCCCATTGCGATCCGGATTCGGCTTTGAGCGACAGTGAACAGCAGGTCACACCGGCGTCGCTTTCCGACATATTGTCGGGATTGAGATTGAATTCCGGCAACACGGCGGAAGACAGCCTGCGTGTCTTCCGGGAGGAGATAGATGCCATAGATGATGAACTCGTGGCTTTGCTCGCACGTCGCATGAGCGTGGCACGGGAAATAGGAAAGCTCAAATTGCGTGAAGGCCTGTCTGTGGTGCAGCAGAAGCGTTACGGTCTTCTTATGGACCGTCGCGTGAACGAAGGTTCCCGTCTTGGCCTTTCTGCCGGATTTATGAAGGATATTCTCGGCTCCATTCATGAGGAATCCGTAAGACAACAACTTAACTTGAGGATAGATAATAATGGACAAGACCGATAATAACACGCCGATGCCCGACAGGCATGCGGAAATAATAGAGCTTCCCCAGTTTCTTGATCCTCGTGGCAATCTCGCTGTCATTGAGGAGTGCCGTCAGATACCGTTCAAAATAGAACGGTGTCATTGGATATATGATGTTCCTGGCGGCGGGGGACGAGAAGGACATGCCTATTATGAGAATGAAGAACTGGTTATCGCTCTTTCAGGGTCTTTCGACGTCGTGGTCAGATATGCAGGCAAGGTCGAGACCGTTACCTTGAACCGCTCCTATTTCGGACTTTATATTCCGCGTCTGACATGGAGGGAACTGACAAATTTCTCTACAAACGCCGTTGTCCTTGTCTTGAGCTCACGGCCGTTTTCCGACAGTGACTATATACTCGATTTTGACAATTATTTGAATATACTGGAATCTTATGGCCGAAATGCTGAAAACCGTCTATGATTGTTCTGTGGTAGCGCTGGAGCGACATCCGAGCGAACGCCTCGGGAATCTCTCTGTGATCCAGTCCGGAGAGACGGTTCCGTTTGATGTGAAACGGGTTTTTTTCATTTATGATGTTCCCGGGGGAGAGAGCCGCGGGGGACATGCCCACAAGGCCATAAAGGAATTTATCGTTGCCGTATCGGGCAGTTTTTCCATCACTCTCGATGACGGTCGTGACAAACGCACTGTCATGCTCAATCGTCCTTATGTCGGCCTGCTTGTCGAGCCGGGTGTGTGGCTTACACTGAATGATTTCTCGTCTGGTGCCATCGCTCTTGTCTTTACTTCCGATTTTTTCTCGCATGACGATCATATTAAGAATTATGAGGAATTCCTGGCATTGCGCAGGTTGTGATATGAGTGTCAGAAACTGAATTGCGCCATTATCTCTGCGCGTCTTGCCCATGCATGGGTGCCGTCCATGTTCTCACGTCTGCCGATATTTAATTCGGCGGCACATGAAATGCGTGGTGTCAGATACCAGAAATAATTCACGGCTATATACATGCCTGTCTTATATTCATCCGTGAAACCGTCATCTTCGGGCAGATAGCGTGTGGCTCCATAGGTCGCGGAGAAAAACATCGATGGGTTCAGATTGTATTGTACGGCCGCATATCCGCCTATTGCCCCGGGCGCATACAGGCGTCCCGGATTTCCTGGTTCTCCCACCAGATCATATTGTCCCATCAGCCAGTCGCCTCCGAGACTGGAGTATCCTCGGCCACCGTTGAATGTACCGTAAAATGTAAAATGATTCTCGGGTTGCCACCTTCCTGACAATTGCAGTCCCCACCCCACCACTGTATGGTTCTTTTGTGTCAGGAGATCACGGTAGGGAAGGCTTCTCAGTATTCCTGCCAGTCTGATATGTCCTGTGTCATTCCATGTGAATTGTCCGAAAGCCGCCACATCTGGTATGTATTGGTTTACTTTTCCGGTCACACCCTCTTTGGTGTCGATCCGGTTGTCGGGGCTTTCTACAGAGGCGGCTGCCGTCCATTTGTTTTGACGGAAATTATGCATCCATCTTACAAGAACGGCTGTGGCGCTCATTTTCGCATTCGGGCCGGCGGCATCCACTATGGGCGGTAATGCTCCAGGATCACTGAATGTCGAGTTGGTATAGCCTATAGTGAAATCGTTTATCTCTCCGTAAGCTTTTTTGAGATGAAAGTCACGAGCTTCGTAGCCATTGAAATTGGCTTCGATATATAATTGGTATTGCCCCCATTTTTTATTTCTTCCTATTATTCTGAAAAATAATGCCGTCCCTGCCGGTGTTGTCCCCAGATCGTGCATTCGCGATGGATCTTTGTGCATAGGTATAAGATAAGGCGCGAATGCCGGACTGTCGATTGAACCGTCCCAGTCTAAATATGCCCTCATGCGCACGACTCCTCCGACGCCCATGGCCAGATTGTTATCACGGCTCATAAATAGAAAATATGGGGCGAGTGGATCCTGAAAGTGTCTGAACTGATCTTCGTAGAATTTCTTAATAAGTACCGTTGAAGAGTCTTGCGGCTGGTCTTCTCCTTTACCGAAATATATTATCTTATGGTCTTTGAGAGTGGAATCCATGGCGATCTGAGACATGGATTGCGCCAGTGCTGTCTGCCATAGCGAGACTGCTGTCAGCAAAATGAGACAAAAAATCTTTTTCATACGGGGAATTGTCGTTTTTATGTATAACAATTCCCCGTTCGATTTGTTAACTTTAATAAAAAATCATTAAATTTACATTTATGTTTATGTTACCGCAGGATCCTTTTATGTTACTCAGTTTTATCAATACAAAACTTCGTGACGATTACACAGGACTGGAGGACCTTTGTGCTTCTCTTGATATTGACAGAAAAGAACTTGAATCCAGACTTGACAAAGCCGGTTTTGTATATATGCCTGAAATCAATCAGTTTCGATAGATCTTTTTTTTCTTTCCGGTCACATACACGGGTCGATAGGTAAGACTGCGCAGATGGGACATTTCTGACATATTCAGTTTTCTTGTCGGTGCTGACCCTGCCACTCCCGTGTGTTTCAGGTGCATCAGCATCTCGCGTGCGGAACGGAATTCGACTTTTATGCAGTCTTCTCTGATCATCACATCGTCAAAGTCGCGCTCCATCCATTCTCTGAGTTGATCGGCTTTGGGGTATAGAAGCGGAGAAGGTCTCAGTTCATCGAGTTCTCCCATATTTCCGGGCAGAAAAGTCGAGATGGCCAGAATTCCGTTGTCTTTGAGCCGTCGGGCACATAGATGTAGAAACCTCGGAATATCGGCAAACCATTGTATCGCCGATGCGGACACTATTGTGTCCCACGCGCAAGTCTGTTTCTCTATCCAGCGTTCGGCGTCTTCGATATAATATTCTTCGTTTTCGGCTATGCCGAATGGCCCGGTTGCCGTTATGTCGACAAATGTGGCACGTCGGGGGTGAAGTATCCCTGCATATTCTTTGGTGAAGAGACCGGTCCCGCAACCTATCTCCAGCACGGATCCGTTTGTGACAGGTTTGCGTTCGCCAAGCAGGGTGGCGAGTTTTATCGCAGCCGAATATTGTGCGATCGCGTGGGTGTCGTAGGAAACGGATGCTTTGCTGAACTGGCGTGAAACTTTTGTAGGATCAGAGATCACGGATCTCACGATCTGTGCCAGATCCGTATAGTGTGCATCATCAAGTTCCACTATTTCCACATCCGGATCCCTGCTCCATGCCCTTTTCTGGTTATCAGGGGGAAATATTCTGTCGTTTTTTGAGATGTAGGCTCTTACCCAGGGCAAAGGAGACATTCCGTTATTGGTGCCCTCCGGCAGGTTGAAATCAGGAATTGCCGAGGCGTTACGTATCACGATCAATTGATCGCGGAGATTGTCGATGATGGCGGCATTTCCGTTGTCCGGGAAAAGTGCGGAGGCCTTCTCATATGCCGTCCGGTCACGCATCATGCGTATTCTGAATTTCATCAGATTCCGCTCGTTGAGATTTTCGGCCGTACCATTGTATATGGCCATCGGGATTCCGAATATGTCATTGACCGGATCTGTCGTGCCGTTGACGGCAAATGCCGCTGTGATCCTTTCATGAGGCAGAGTTCTGGATGCGGCAAAGACTCCAAGCGACCATCCGAAAAGATAGACTGTGTAATAACTGTCAAGAAATGATGTGTCCGGATTCAGTTCCGTGAAGTCATATGCCACAGCCACGTCCCATCCCGGTATATCTATTCCCGCACCTACTTCCGGTCCGGTGCTCCAGCCTGTGAATATGAGGATAAGACGCATATTTTCCGGATCTTTCCTTAGAAATTTAATTTTCATGTCAGTATGTCGCCGATATTATACTGATTATATCTTTTATCTGATTTTCTGTCAAAGTCGCGTTCAATGAGAACCTTATGCGTTCTCCCCCGGGAGGTACCGTGGGCCTTCTTATGGGTAACGCAAGTATTCCGTGTGCTTCCAGATTTTCGGAAACGGACGCTGCTCGTGAAGCGTTGCCTGTCATGAGAGGCACAATCGCCGATCTCGAAGGATTTGGCGTGCCTGTGATATGCTCTATGCCTTTTCTGAAAATATCGGAAATTTTCTTCAGATTAGCGCGTTCTCCGTCCATTGACCCCAGTTTCTCAAGCATCATCAGTGACCAGGCCGCGTTGACAGGCGCGATTGCCGTGGAGAAAATAAGGCTGCGCGCCGTATTGGTTATGTAGGCTTTCATTATGTCGGAAGTTACCGAGAATGCTCCCGATGAGCCGCAGGCTTTCCCTAATGTGCCTACAAGAATGTCAGTCTTTTCCAGAATGCCGCTATCCACGCACATTCCAAGGCCCTCATGTCCGAATACTCCTATCGCATGAGCTTCGTCGACATAGATCATCACATTATCGAATTCATCCTTGAGCGCTGCGATCTCCTTGAGGGGTGCGATGTCGCCGTCCATACTGTATACTGATTCGCAGACTATTATTATTCTGTCATGGCGGTTATGTTCCCGTTCGAGAATCTTTCGCAGATGCGATATGTCATTATGGTTCCAGCGCAGGAATTCCGCATGCGACATGCGCAGACCGTCTATCACGGAGGCGTGTATGAGTTTGTCTGCCAGCCATAGTGTGCCGGCTACATTCAGAGATGTGACCAGTCCTACATTTGCATGGTAGCCTGAATTGAAAAGTATTGCCGGTTTTTTGTACTTGTCTTCAAGATACGCCTCAAGTGAATAGAATATTTCCTGTTCGGAGGCAAGCAGTCTTGAGGCTGACGCGGACATGGCTATGTCGGGAAACCGGTGTGAAAATTCCTGTCTCCATTCATTGGCCCGTCTGGCGATTCCCATATAGTCGTTGGTGCACAGATCCGTCAGTTCTCTGTCGCGGCGGTGGGGAGGAATCTTTCTTAGACGGTTTTCCGCTTCGAGTTGCGACAATATTCCGGCGTATATGTCAGTGTGCGGCTTCATTTTGTGGTTTTATGAGTTCGAGCAGTGTATCACACAGTTTTATCAGCTGAGTGTCGCTGATGGCGAGATAAGGGGGGTATATATAGGCGTTCCTGCCGAATGGCCTTATCCATACTCCGGCCTCGACACATCTTTTCTGGAAACTTGCGAGATCCACATCTTCTTTCAGTTCGACCACTCCGATCGCACCGAGCACCCTGACTTCTTTTACATTGCTGAATTCCCGGGCCGGAGCCAGTCTGGTCTTCATGATCGATTCGATCTTTTTGACTCTTTTTTCCCAGGGCTGCGACAAGAGCAGCCGTGTGGACGCTATGGATACGGCGCATGCCAGCGGATTGCCCATAAATGTCGGTCCGTGCATCATCACTCCGCTTTGTGAACAGGATATCATTTCAGCTGTACGTTCATTGGTGGCCACTGCCGAGAATGTCATGTAGCCGCCTGTGATCGCTTTGCCGATCAGCATGATGTCCGGTTCGACTCCGGCATGTTCCCAGGCGAAGAGTTTGCCGGTCCGTCCGAAGCCTGTAGCTATCTCGTCAAAAATGAGGAGTACATTGTTGTCATCGCATTCCTTTCGTAGTTCACGGAGATATTGCGGGTTATAAAATCTCATGCCCCCTGCTCCCTGTACGATCGGTTCGAGAATGACGGCGGCAAGATTGTCGGCATTTTCACGGATTATTTTTCTCATTGGCTCGAAATCTTCCGGATCCCATTCGTCATGGAATCCGCAACGGGGAGCCGGCGCGAAATATCTGATCGGAAGAGCCGGGCCGAATGCTCCGTGCATTCCGGTGACGGGATCACATACCGACATGGCATTCCATGTGTCGCCATGATATCCGCTTCTTATAGTGGCGAAATTCGTTTTTTGCGGGTTGTCGTGGGCCTGCACGGCCATTTTCATGGCAACCTCCGTTGCTACTGATCCGGAATCGGCGTAAAATATATGCTCCATTGATTGCGGAAGTATCTCGAGTAGCAGTTTGCCGAGTTCGATCGCAGGTTCATGTGTGAATCCACCGAACATGACGTGTGACATCGACTCAAGCTGATGCCTGACAGCTTCATTGAGTACAGGATGGTTGTAGCCGTGTATCACGCACCACCATGAAGACATTCCGTCTATCAGTTCCCGGCCGTCGGCGAGAGTTATCACTGCTCCGTCAGCTTTTTTTACTTTATATGTCGGCAGTGGATTGTGAGTGGATGTGTAGGGATGCCACAGATGTTTTATGTCAAAGCCGTCATGTAATTCGTTATTATTGGTGCTTTCGGTATTTTGCATGATGAAAATTGTTGTTTTGCGTATGATTTCCAATTTACTATGCCGGATCGACGTCATAGTAGATCTGGGTTGATTTCATTTCGGGCATTGAAGCTGCCCGTTCATATATTTCGCGCAACAGGTCCTTGACTTTTTTCATAGACGCGTTTGACTCGATCTTGAGCATTATGGACTGTATGTACCATAACGCCACACGGCTCACAAATGGCTTTTCGGGGCCCAGGACCCGTTGTCCGAAGACCTCGCGAAGCATCTGGGAATAGATAACGGCTGTACGGTCCACTGTCGCGGCATCTTTGTTTCGGAGATATATGTTGATGATTTTTGAGAAGGGAGGATAGAAATATTTCTCTCTCTCTGCTATTTCCATTTCATAATATCCCCGGAACTCATGCTTGCGGACAAAATCGAGTATCGGATTCTTTGGATCAGTGGTCTGGATGACCACTTTCCCCTTTTCTTTTCGCCGCCCGGCCCGCCCGGCAACCTGTTCAAGCATGTTGTAGGCTCTTTCGTTGCTCCTGAAGTCGGGAAAATGTAGCAGGGTGTCGGCGTTTATGACTCCGGCTATCCTGACATTGNNACATCCCCGAAATCAAGACCTTTGGTGACCATCTGGGTCCCGACAAGTATGTCGGTCTCATGTCTTGCGAATTCTTCAATTATATCCTGGTAGGCATCCTTGTTGCGGGTAGTGTCCAGATCCATTCTTGACACACGGCTTTCTGGAAACTGCAGGTGGACTTCTTCCGCTATCCGTTCGGTACCGTAACCGAATATATCTATAGTGTTCTGTTNNNTCCGCAGTAATGGCATTTCAGCATATTTGAATATTTATGATATACCAGCGACACATCGCAATTCTCGCATTTAGGTGTCCATCCGCACTGCCGGCATACGACCACAGGCGCGAATCCCCTCCGGTTCTGAAAGACGATGGCCTGCTTCCTGTCATCGATAGCCTTGCGTACGTTGCTTATGAGCGTGGAAGAAAGAATGCCGGTGTTGAGCTTTTTCTTGCGTTGCTCACGCATGTCGACGATCTCGACATCCGGAAGAAGCGATCCTTTGTATCTCTCGGAAAGAGTCACAAGTCCGTATTTCCCGTTGAGGGCCTTGAAATAGGTTTCGACCGACGGCGTCGCTGATCCGAGCAGAACTTTTGCCCCGTGCATTGACGCGAGTACCATGGCCGTGTCGCGTGCGTTATATCGCGGAGCAGGATCATACTGTTTGAAGCTGCTTTCATGCTCTTCGTCCACTATGACCAGTCCGAGATGGGCGAAGGGGAGAAATATCGATGATCTCGCTCCCAGAACGACAAGCGGCTCGTTTGTGGTGAGCAGCCGTTTCCATATGTCCACTCTCTCGCTGTCTGAAAATTTTGAATGGTACACAAGCAGCCGGTCGCCGAGTACGGCTCTGAGTCGGTCGGTAAGTTGTGTGGTAAGAGAGATTTCGGGCACAAGGTAAAGGATCTGGTTGCCGTCGTGAAGGGCGGATGCGATCAGATGTGTGTAAATTTCTGTTTTTCCGCTTCCGGTCACGCCATGAAGCAGGACTGTCTGCCGGTCTCTATATTCCTCTTTGATCAGTCTGAGGGCGGCTCCCTGGGCTTCGGAGAGGGGAGAGGGGCTGATCTGTCCTTCCTGATGGATATTGAATCTGTTTATAATCCGTTTTTCCTGACGTAATATGTCTTTGTCAACGAGGGCTTTCAGAACGGCAGGTGAAATGTCTGCCGATTTCATGAGCTGTTGGCGTGTTACATCTTTGAGTTCTCCTGAGGGTGAGAGCCATCCGGAAAGATCCAGATAGCTTATAATGGCCTTTTCCTGCAGCCGCGAACGTTTTGTCATGTCGATAAACGCGTGCAGGCTGTCATGATCGCCACGGGGGGCCGTGAGCTGTATGAATGTCTCCCGTTTCGCACGGTATTTCTCGACTATCTTCTCATCGATA
Organism: Bacteroidales bacterium H10; assembly: GCA_001701295.1. Classification (GTDB taxonomy): domain Bacteria; phylum Bacteroidota; class Bacteroidia; order Bacteroidales; family Muribaculaceae; genus Lepagella. The sequence continues at coordinate 23,582 of DAAV01000119.1, read as the reverse complement.
TTTACAATCCCCGCCTCAAGCAGTCCGTTGATTGTCCCTGCTGCGAGTTTTATTTTCAGTTCTTGCTCTATGTCGGATATTCTCAGTTTCTTGCGTTCTTCCAGAAGCATTATGACCATAGCCTGTCGCTCGGAAAGTTTTACACCTTCGGGCGATTCGAAATCTTCGTTGAGTGAGACGAATGTGTCGCTTTCGGGTTTGAGCCCGGTCGGTACGGCTGCTTTGAATACTTCTCCTACTGTGCAGAGATAATATTCTGCTATCCAGTTCCATAGTTTTAACTGAGGGTATCTTGTCACCGGATGCCGGTCAAGGAGTGCCGCCAGTGGTTTGACTTCGTAGCCAGGATCGGCGGTATGGGTCCGTTCTACTATTCCTGTATAATATTTTTTCTTGCCGAATTGTACTAATACACGCGAGCCCGTCTGAATATCCGGCTCTAATTCAGACGGTACGGCATATGTGAAAGTGCCGTAGACGGGCAATGGAAGAATTATTTCAGCATACATTACTGCAAAGATAAGGAATTTCCGAGAAATTTTGTTAATTTTGCCACATAAACAAATTCTCGTTGTTATGACTAAGACTAAACTTTCTATCGTGGCGCTTCTGGTCGTTCTCTTTTCCGGCTTCTCGGCGCAGGCAAAATTCGGTTTCGGACCCAAGGTCGGAATGAACATAAACCAGATGCATTTCAGCGGATCGAAACTTATCGACTCGGACAACCGTTGTGGCTTTACTGGCGGTCTGACTGCAGAATATATCGCTCCGGTACTCGGTATCGGTGTCGACATCTCACTGATGTATTCGCACATGAAGACTAATGTGAGCATCGGCTCCGATTATGTTGATCCGGCCGGGAATACTGTCAGAGCATCTGAGAATGTAAGTGGTAATTTCTTTGAGATTCCTCTTCATTTAAAGTATAAGATCGGCATTCCGGTTGTAGAATCGATCATCTCGCCTTATATATTCACCGGTCCTTCGGTAGCATTCAAGCTCAGCGGCGAGAACAGTTATAATGGAACCAAAAAGACGCAGTGGGGCTGGGATCTCGGTCTGGGCGTAGAGTTNNGCTGGCTATACGTTCGGCATTAACAAAGTGGCTGAATATGTGGTCGCCGATTATGGTATGAGCACCGGTCATGAGATCAAGGCAAAAAACAACTATTGGACTATCACGGCTGCGTGGATGTTCTGATAAATACCGTGTCCGGCGGTCGGACTCGATTTAAAGTTTTCATATGAAAAAAATATTATTGGCAATAATGGTTTTGGCCGTGGCTTTCGGAGCCTCGGCCAAATTCCGTTGGGGACCTGTTGTCGGTGCTAATTTCCCTTATTATTACTGGGAACAGAATCTTGTTGAGTCTACCACGCTTGCCGGATTCAGTGCCGGTGTCCAGTGCGAGCTTATGATTCCCGGCATCGGTTTCGGTGTCGATTTCGGCCTAAGGTATGTGAATCGCGGAGGTAAGGTAGCGTTCGACGACCAGTATGTATGGGCTTCTGACGGCATAGGCACCACAGACCTGCGCCTTCAGACTGTCCAGATTCCGGTTAATCTGCGTTTCAAGTGGACACGTATGAATGGTGTGGAAAATTATATCGCGGNNTTTATCTACGGTGGCCCTGAATTTAATTTTAATGTGGCCTCCACCAAATGCGATGCCGTGAAACGTGCCGGGGCTTCTGTAGGACTTGGTGTCGGTCTCGGAGCGGAATTATTCAAGAGATATCAGTTGTCGGGCGGTTATGTATGGGACGTTACGTATGATGTCAAGACCCATAAACTTGATGATTTCAGTGCGAGACTTGAAGGCTGGGTTGTCAATTTCGCCGTGATGTTTTAATCATATCTGGTTGCCGGTTGTTATTTCTATAGCTGTTCGCCAGCAGTTTAACTATTTTATTAATCGCGGATTACAATGGAAACGAAAGAAAACCCGCAGACGGAAGAGGAACTCCGGATCATAAATAAGACTGTAGAGCTTCTTAAGACGGTGTATGATCCGGAAATTCCGGTCAATGTCTATGACCTTGGCCTGATATATAGAATTGAATACACAGATGAAGACAAGACTCTTCATGTCGACATGACGCTGACGGCACCTTCGTGTCCGGCGGCGGATTTCATACTTGAGGATGTGCGTCAGAAACTTGTCAGTATCAAAGGCCCTGAGAAAGTTGATCTCCGTCTTGTTTTCGAACCCGAATGGAATCAGGATATGATGTCGGAAGAGGCCAAACTTGAACTCGGGTTTCTTTAGGCGTCCTCTGTTATAAATTTTGATGACTGGTGATAGCATATTTTCTTAGTGACCTCCATCTGGGGGCCCCTTATTTCCATGATTCGCGTCAGGCTGAAAAACGTGTTGTCGGCTTTCTCGATTCCATCAAGGAGGAAGCCGACACAATCTTTTTGTTGGGTGATATACTTGATTACTGGTATGAATATAGATACGTCGTACCGCGCGGTTTCGTGCGTTTCTTCGGTAAGCTCGCGGAACTTTCCGACCGTGGCATACGGATAGTCTGGTTTATCGGCAACCATGACATCTGGATTTATGATTACTTGCCTTCTGAACTCGGCATCGAGGTTATTGACGGTTATGCGGTCGAGGATCTGGACGGTCATAAGTTCCTGATGACGCACGGTGACGGTATAGGACGCCTGAAACCTTCCTTCCGGATGCTTCGAAGACTCTTCAGAAGTAAAGTATGTCAGAAAATGTTTTCTGCCATTCATCCGCGCTGGACAGTGCCCTTCGCCTATAATTGNNGTGGAAGGGCCTTCTCCGGAAGATGCCGAAAGAATGATGGAAAACATAACAGAATTCAGCCGGGAGTTCAAGCGAGAGCATCCTGACGTGGAATATTTCATCTATGGTCATCTTCATCTTTTTGTGGAGAGACAGGTGGCGGAAGGCGCGACAATGGTAGTACTTGGAGAATGGATATCACGGCGCTCTTACGCCCGCTGGGATGGCAGTTCACTTACTCTTCATACTTACGACAAGTAAGACAGTCCCATCTTTTCGTATCAACTTTAAGAAAGTGTTTGGATTTAAATTCAAACACTTTCAAAATTAAACATACTCTGAACAGTTTACAAATCATAAAAGGCACGGCCATCACGGACGTGCCTTTTATAAGTTTCTACAGGTAAAAAATCTTAAGGTAAAAAAGATTGTTTTTAGGTCAATGCAAAGTTATGACTTTTTAATTTCTTAACCAAATAATAGGGCCTTAAAATCCATAAACATGTTGTATAACATCTTTTATCTGATCAAATATCGGCTATCCGTTCTTATATACTTTATTGTCTTCTGAAGGAATCGATCTCATTCTAATGCGTGTGGCATCCCCGGTTTGAATTATCAGGATATGACCGGTGAAAAATTTGTGAACTATCCAATACAAAATAGTTAAATTATAGTTAATATATGTTAAAATCGGGGGGTGAATTTTAATTGTTACCTTTGGGAAAACTTGTTGAAATTCNNTGTAATTATTCATTCATTTCCATAAACTTTTTTAACATGAAAAACAGGATCTTTACTCTCTCTCTTGGTCTGGCATTTGGCCTGACGACAATCTCTGCCGCAGGTCCGGCAGGCTTCGTGCCAGAACTCATGCCATTTCAAAAAGATGTGGCACACAAATCTGTGGACAGCAGGCATGCTGTAAAAAACAATGCCACGGAAAAAGACCCGACTACGGGTTTCCCGGGCAATCTTGAAGCTCCGGATGCGGATACTTTCGAGGCTAAACTCGACACGCAGGAAGACTTCGACCGTTTCACTTGCATAAACACCAAGGATATCGTTTTCGAGGAGCAGTGGGGCATGATGATGGCCACAGACGGTATGGGATGGATGTTCTCTACGTTCAGTGGAACTGCCTGCATAATCAATTATACCGGTTCCGAGTCGGACTACGATGAATGGCTAATAACTCCTGAATTGTCGCTTGAGGCCGGAAAGGCATACATAATAAGTATGACTTTCGGTACTGATAGCTGGTTCAATGCGTCAAAAGCCGAGGTCAAGGCTGGTGACGCTCCGACGGCTGAAGCCATGACTGAAACTGTCTTCGAGCCTTTTACATTTATCGTTGATAACGATACAAATCCTGTATGCGGCTATTATTTTGTACCGGAGCGCACTGGTAAATATTATATAGGCATTCACGCAATGGGCCGTAACGGTTTTAATATGAAAAATTTGCGCATATCTTCTCCCGGGGCGCTTCCGGTTCCGTCCGAGGATGAGATAAAATATGTTGAGGAGACGCTTCTCGAAGCGGATCTCACGACTCTGACTGAAGGAACATTTGACTCTCCTGTAAGACTGGACACCGATGGCTGGGTCAACGGTCTCGACGGATGGCTCGGCAATGAAGTATACTCGGTGGCCGGCGAAGGCATTCTTATAAAGAACTCTCTTGATCCTTCCGTATCCAACGGGGCGGCGTTGATTCCGGCGTTTGTGGATACCAAGGATTACAGTCTTGTCCGTTATTCCGTCACTTCACGTCTGATTGACCTGACTCAAAACTTCGCCATGGATACAAATCTGAGTACGGCACTGCTGAGCGATAAAGACTATGCGCCTACAGTCTACACTTCTCGCATGTCATATGAAATCGGTCTTCGCGAGGGGGAAGTTGCCGAGTCAGACTGGATCGTGCCCATACCGGACGAACCTCTGATGCTTTATTCGGCTAACGGAGACGGAACGCAGTATGGCGAGCATCTGCCGGACCGTATGTCAATGTATATCGCCTCACAGTATCACAGTAATATCCTTGTAAGTAATGTGAAGGTGTCCGGGCTTGTTCCGGTCGTTCAGAGTCCGGCTAACCTGCGTGTGACCGCACGTGACGGGGAGAGTGCCTCTGTGTCGTGGGATTATGTTGAAAATGCCGATGAATACGTTGTCCGTATATATGGTAATACAAAATGTTATGGTACTTCCTATGATATACCTTCTTCTTACGATCTCGGCGCGTATGAGCAGTATCGTACGGTCGACACATCATTTGATTTTGTCCCGACTGATTCGAAAAGCGCGGTGGTAGTGGAGGTCTTCGCACTCGGTGACCTGACGCGGTCTCGGTCTTCTTATGTGAGGGTGATAGATGTAGCAGAACCAGAATTANNTCGGGAGAAATCTCGGTGGAATGGATTAATCCGGAGAATGCAGAAGGAACTTTAGTGACCCTTTACAAAGGGGAGGAAATCACTGATCCTGATCCGGAGTATGTGATAGCCCGAGTTTCGGCCGATTCCATGGAGGATTCCGGAATCGTCGGAGGCAACCGTTATTTCCCGGGACAGGAAGGTTCCTGGTGTACGTCGGGCGTTGACACGTCTGTTCAAGACGGTGCTATCGTAGCACAGAACAACGCACGGTCGTCGTTGAGCATCATCTCGAATTGCGCGTATGATCTTTCCTCAGTGAACGGCAAAGTGAAATTCGCGTTTACGGCTAAAGCTGACGGCCCATGTATGGTAACCCCCTCAGTTGTCATCATCGATGACGCGACTAAGTCATATAAGGTGGCCGATCATGCTGTTGTTTCCTTGTCTGATGAGTTCGAGACGTATGAGGTCGAGCTGGCTGCTGCAGATAACGGACGCTTTGAATTGAATTTCGGAAGTTTCAATAAAGTATATTTCAGGGATCTTACGATTTCCGCTTCGATGCCGGGAGACATGATATTCTACAAGCCGGTTGAAACCAGAAATATTCCCAGCTATGAAATGGGCGAAGCCGGTTTTGTGACGGACGCTCCTGCGGGTCCATATAAAAATATCATGGCAAAAGGATTCAATTACAGGTATGAATATTTTAACGGCAATACACCTTCCCGTGTGGTCTTCAGTCCGATATCGGAGCCTGTTGTGCTGGAGAAGACGGAAGCTGCCGTTGACTCGGTTATTCAGGATGAGGTTTCCGAAAATGACAGACCTGTTTACTACACCCTTCTCGGGGTACGTGTCATAAATCCGATATCCGGAGGAGTTTATTTGAAAGTATCGGGTGGAAAGATCGAGAAAGTTGTATTCTGACAAATTCCGGATTTACCGGAATTATACTGATTTCGTAGTTTCAATGCCCCGGGCACTCCGGGGCATTGCTATTTTTCCTGACGTTCGCGCTTTATAAGAAAGACGCGCAATAACAGTATTATCGCCACTTCCGATACGAATACTATGATCAGGCGTAGCATCTCACCGTTGGCGATCAGTGTCGGTGCGAACCATGCGGTCATGCCGAAAAGGTATATGAACAGGAGTGCGGGCATCCATACTGATCTACGGATTTTTCTCTTGCCGGGCCGGGTATTGTTGAGTCGGGACATCGAATTCTCTATAATATTTTGATGTTTTGTAATCGAATTTTCCATCTTTAAGATGGTTGTAGATATGCAGACATGCCAAAGCGTCGAGAGCGGCATATTCCTGTTGATGGATGGTGAGAGCGGGGGCTTCCCAGTTCGAAAGCCGCTGACCTTTGGAAATCCTTTTGTCGAACAATATGCCGTATATGCGGGAAAGGCTGTTGTCAGCAATTTTAAATTGCTTCACATAGCTTTGCAGATCTATGAATCCTTTGGGGACAAGACTGAATTTTTTGCGGAGATTAAGAAAATCATCGTGGATAGAGACTCCTATTTTTATGATTCTCTCATCTTCGAGAATATTGGAGATGCATTTGGGCAGTCCTATATGATTCAGTCTGATCAGAAAGGTTTCTGATAGTGTCGAAAGCTGGAGCAGCGACACTGAGTGTCTTTCTCCTCTTCTGAAAGACGGCTTGGTTTCCGTATCGAATCCTATTAGACCGGTTTTGGACAATACTTCGGCTGCATTCTCTGCCGCCTCTTCGGACTCGACAATCGTTATTTTTCCGGAATATGTTTCTGCCGGCAATTCGGCAAGTTCGATCTTGGTGATGGATGTTTTCCAGATCTTTTCAGTTATGTTTTCAGGTGAAATATGTGCGTCTGTCTTTATGTCCATATATATCTTTTACATATGTATTGATCACATATGATTATATTTTAAGTGTACCGATTTCGATATATTCAGTGCCCTTAAAATTATTATAAAGCCAATCTTTAATATAATTACGTGTATCTTCTGCAATTATTTTATCTTTGTCGAAATAACAGTTGTAAATAACGGCGCGCAATTCCATATTTGCGTTCTTGATTGCGGCCAATGCAAGAAGAGTATGGCTGATTGATCCCAGGGCTCCGTTTGTCACGAGTATCACCGGAAGGTTATGGTCTTTGATATAGTCGATTGTAAGGTAATCTTTTTTCAGGGGCACCATCAGACCGCCGGCACCTTCTATGAGAACTGTCTCAAATTCTCTTGCAAGCTCGTCCGACGCTTCTGTTATAAGTTCGAGATTTATTTCCCTCCCGTCTATCCTGGCTGCCAGATCGGGACTGCAGGGATAGGAAAATATTTCAGGAGCGGTAATGTGCAGTTTGTCGACAGATAATATTTCTGATCCCATTATGTGGCGATGCACCTGAATGTCNNCTTGTTGCCGGTCTGCACGAATTTCATAGTGATCGAATTGCCTCCTGATTCGTTTATGTGGCGTGCGAGCCATCCGGTCGCATAGCTTTTGCCCGCATCTGTGTCTATACCTGTTATGAAAAATTTTCCCGCCCATTGTTTTTTGTCGGTATCGGGGCGGCAGTCATTGTCTAGTCGGTAAGTCATGAGATAGCTTGTTAAGATAGATTTTTCAGAATTTTATTCAAACAATTGACCCGGCTCTTGGCCGGGTCAATTGTTGTTTNNAGTATTACCATGCGAACATCGGATATTCGTTCATCATTTCGTTGACCTCTTGCCTTACTGCCTTGATGGTGTTTTCATCATCGGCATTGCAGAGCACCTTGTCGATGAGTTCCGCGATAGTCTCCATGAGATCCTCTTTAGCGCCTCTGGTCGTGATGGCTGCCGTGCCGAATCTCAGACCGCTTGTGAGGAACGGGCTTCTTGTATCGTAGGGCACCATGTTCTTGTTGGCGGTAATGTCCGCCTCCACAAGAACGCGCTCGGCCTTCTTGCCGCTCATCTCCGGGAATTTAGGGCGCAGGTCGACAAGCATGCAGTGATTGTCAGTTCCGTCAGAGATGATCTTGTAGCCGCGTTTTATGAGGGCCTGTGCAAGTGCGTCGGCATTCTTCTTGATCTGGATGGCATATTCTTTCCATTCAGGCTGGAGTGCCTCTCCGAATGCCACCGCTTTTGCGGCGATAACGTGTTCAAGCGGGCCTCCCTGTACACCTGGGAATACTGCCGAGTCAAGCAGCGCCGACATCTTCTTGATCTCTCCTTTGGGTGTGGTCTTGCCCCATGGATTGTCGAAATCCTTGCCCATGAGAATCATACCGCCTCGTGGACCTCGGAGTGTCTTGTGGGTTGTGGTGGTTACTATGTGGGCATGTTTCACGGGATTTTCAAGCAGCCCAGCTGCGATCAGTCCTGCGGGATGAGCCATGTCCACCATGAAGATGGCTCCTATCTCATCGGCAAGCTTGCGGATACGGGCATAATCCCATTCGCGGCTGTAGGCACTCGCTCCAGCTATTATGAGTTTTGGACGCTCGGCACGCGCTTTCTCTTCCATTTCCTCGTAGTTTACTCTGCCTGTTTCCTTGTCGACAGTGTAACTGATCGGCTGGAACATAAGACCCGAGAAGTTTACGGGACTTCCGTGGCTGAGGTGGCCGCCGTGGCTGAGGTCCATGCCCATGAATTTGTCGCCGGGTTGGAGACATGCCATGAATACTGCCATGTTTGCCTGTGCGCCGCTGTGAGGCTGTACGTTGGCCCATTCGGCGTCGAAGAGCTTTTTCGCACGTTCGATCGCAAGATTCTCTGCCTCGTCGACTATCTGGCAACCGCCGTAATAACGTTTTGCAGGATAGCCTTCCGCATATTTGTTTGTAAGGCATGAACCCATCGCACGCATCACCTCGTCGCTGACAAAGTTCTCGCTTGCTATAAGCTCTATGCCACGACGCTGGCGAAGATGTTCGCGGTCGATGATGTCAAAAACTGTGTTGTCTCTTTTCATGATGAAATCCGGTTTAGATTTAAGTTCCGTTTTATTTATAAGTAAGGAAGAGCCTGAGTCTTCCTTACTTGTTTTCTATAATTTTGTCAACCTCCGAAGTTGTCATAGTGGATACTCTCCGGTTCGACACCCAGATTGTAGAGCATGTTGTTGACTGCGTTGCTCATCGGGCCGGGGCCGCACATATAGTATTCTATATCTTCCGGTGCCTCGTGGTCTTTGAGATAAGTCTTGAACATGACGTCGTGCACGAATCCGGGGGTGTATTTTACACCTGCGGCATCAGCTGCGGGATCAGGGCGGTCAAGCGCGAGATGGAAGTGGAAATNNGGAAATTCGGGAATTCTTTTTCCAGCTGCAGGAAATCCTCGAGATAGAAGACTTCGTTGAGAGCTCGCGCCCCGTAAAAATAATGCATCACGCGGTCAGTGGTATGGCGCGTTTTGGTCATCCACATGATCTGGGCGCGCAGAGGTGCCATGCCGGCTCCGCCGCCGACCCATATCATCTCTGCCTTGGAGTTGACGATAGGATGGAAATCTCCGTAA
>DAAV01000119.1:0-13891 GCA_001701295.1 Bacteroidales bacterium H10 | reverse complement strand
AGCGATACCCGGCATCACATCCTGGAAGCCCACCTGAGGTTTCGGTTTGAACGGCGGTGTGGCAATACGCACCGTCAGCATGAAGCGGTCACCCTCTTCAGGATAGTTGGCCATAGAGTATGCGCGGACCGTGTCTTCGTCGTTTTTGGCTTTAAGAGTGAAGAGTCCGAATTTCTCCCATGCCGGCAGGTATTCATCACCGATGAGACTCTTGTCTATGTCTTTGTCATAGTCCATCTCATATTTCGGGATGCGTATCTGTGCGTAGCTTCCCGGGATAAAGTTCATATGCTCGCCGGCGGGAAGCTGCACGATGAATTCCTTGATGAATGTCGCTACATTCTTGTTCGAGATGACTTCGCATTCCCATTCCTTGACATCGAGCGCGGCCTGGTCTACCTTGACTTCAAGATCAGATTTGACTTTGACCTGACAGCCGAGACGCCAGTGGTCTTTGATCTGTTTGCGTGAGAAGTGGACAGCCTCGGTGGGAAGAATGTCTCCACCGCCTGATATTACCTGAAGTTTGCACTGTCCGCAACTTCCTTTTCCGCCGCATGCGCTCGAAAGATGCACTCCGTTGTCATTAAGGGTGGCCAGAAGCGATTTCCCCGCAGGCGCATGGAGAAGTTTTGATCCGTCGTTGATTGATATGGCGACCTCCCCGCTGTTGACAAGCCAGGATTTCGCAAGAAGCAATATGATCGTAAGCACGAGCACGATCACAAGAAAGATCAATGATGCAACCACCACATTGCTCCACATGATTTCATTTAGTATTGTCATATCTGTAACTGTTTTGTGATGGTTATAGTTATAGTTTGATACCGAGGAAACTCATGAACGCGATGCCCATAAGACCGGTAATTATGAAGGTGATGCCTATGCCTCTGAGTGGGGCAGGTACGGCCTTCACGTTGAGACGTTCGCGGATTGCCGCAAGACATGTGATGGCGAGCAGCCATCCGATACCGGAACCGACTCCGTAGACTGTGGCTGTCCACGCGTTGCTGAATTCCCGCTGTTGCATGAACAGCACCGCGCCGAGTATCGCGCAGTTGACGGCTATCAGCGGCAGGAAGATACCGAGTGAGTTGTAAAGTCCGGGACTGTATTTCTCGATCACCATCTCGAGGATCTGCACAAGAGCGGCGATTACGGCGATAAACATTATAAGACCGAGAAAAGACAGATCTGTTCCGGCATATTCCTCGCCAAGCCAGCTAAGTGCTCCCGGTATGAGGATATATTGGTTGATGCACCAGCACACAGGAAGCGCGATCATAAGTACGAATGTCACCGCTACTCCGAGTCCGAATGCTGTCTTGACATTTTTTGAGACAGCCAGAAATGAACACATGCCCAAGAAGTAGGCGAAGATCATGTTGTCGATAAAGATCGACCGTATGAATAAATTAAGATTCTCCATTATTCCTGAAGGTCTTTATTGATAGAGCGGTGTGCCCATATGATACATGCTACTACAATCAGTGCCATGGGAGGCAAAATCATCATGCCGTTGTTCTGGTATCCGGCCTCGTACCACCAGTCGGGGAAAATCTGGCAACCGAACAATGTGCCGCTGCCGAAAAGCTCACGGAAGAATGATACGATGATCAGGATTATTCCGTATCCGAGACCGTTGCCTAGACCGTCAAGAAATGCGGGCCACGGACGGTTGTTGAGAGCGAATGCCTCAAGGCGTCCCATTATTATACAGTTTGTGATTATGAGACCGATAAACACTGACAATGCCTTCGACACCTCATAGTTCCACGCCTTGAGCACCTGATCGACCACTACCACAAGGGCGGCCACCACGACAAGCTGCACTATGATTCGGATTGAAGAGGGTATTGTGTTTCTCATAAGCGAGATAATCACGTTTGCCAGTGCAAGCACAGCTGTCACCGAAATGGTCATGACGAGCGCCGGCTCCATCTTGGCTGTCACTGCAAGTGCCGAACAGATGCCGAGCACCTGAACAATTACCGGATTGTCTTTCGACAGCGGATTGAAAAATGGCAGAAATGTCTTTTTTAAATTCATTTCTATGTATTCTTATTGAATTATCGGATTCGGTTGCTTAATATTTGGCTCTTAAAAATTTGAAGAAAGCCGAGTAGGGCTCGAGCGAGTTCTGGAGCATCTTCTGCACGCCCTGGCTGGTGATGGTGCCGCCGCTTATGGCATGCACGTATGATCCCTCCGCAGGTTCTTGCCCGTTCTTGACGACTTTTACCGACTGGAATTCACCGTCGGGTGCGAAGATGTTTTTTCCGTCGAACTGTGAGCTGAATGCAGGTTTTTCGATCTCGGCGCCAAGTCCCGGAGTCTCGCCCTGATGTGCGAAATATGCCCCGTAGATGGTATCGCCGTTTCCGTCCATGGCTATGTAGCCCCATATCGGTCCCCAGAGTCCGGCTCCATATACCGGCACAATGTATTTTGTGCCGTCGCTCGTGTCGCACACGAACACAGGAAGAAGACGTTCGTCGGCCGGTTTCTTTACTTCGAGTGCTACGTTGACATCGAAAGGATCCTTTCCGTTGTCAAANNTATAAGACTCCGTGATATGTGTGGAATAGAGATCAGCCACGTTCTCGTTCTCTTTGGGAGTGATGAGGGCGGCGGCCAGGATCTGACGTTTTGTGTCGTTTGCTATATTTTCAAGTTGCTGAGGATGTAAAGCCTGATAGACAACCGAAAGCATGACTCCTACCACTACCACAAGAATGATAGAGTAGATGATTGTGTATGTATTGCTCTGTCGATTCATATCTTTCTGGCTTTAAGAGTTCTTTACCGTCACGCGACGCATGCGACGGCGTATATTCAGGTTTACGACGCAATAGTCGATGAGAGGAGCGAAGCAGTTCATGAGAAGAACTGAAAGCATGGCGCCTTCGGGATAGCCGGTGTTATAGACACGTATCAGTATGGCTATCATGCCGATCAGGAAACCGTAGATATATTTTCCTGCGGTAGTGCGGCAGGCTGTCACCGGATCGGTCGCCATGAAAACTATGGCGAACATGAATCCGCCGAGGCTCAGCTGTGTGAGAGGTGTCAGGAAAGACACTGGATAGAGAGGCGACGCCCAGTTATGCGCCACGGCTGCCATGCAGAAACCTCCGACCAGAGCGGAGAGAATGATCCGCCAGTTGGCTATGCCTGTAAATAGAAGTATGGCGGCGCCTATGAGTATGCACAGAGTGGATGTCTCGCCCCACGATCCGGGATAGAGTCCGAAGAATATGTCGGAATAGCTCAGTGGATCTCCGAGTATATTTGTAATTTCCACAGGACCGTTGGTCGAGGATGCAAGCTGACCGAGAGGTGTGGCGCCGGAATAAGAGTCGACTGCTGTCTGGCTGCCGAGCTGGACAAACACATTGTCGCCGCTCATCTTCGAGGGGTAACTGAAGAAGAGGAACGCGCGTGTCACGAGTGCCACGTTCAGGAAATTGTAACCTGTGCCTCCGAACACTTCTTTAGCGAAGATCACCGCGAATGCTACTGCTACTGCGAGCATCCAGCATGGAGTGTCGACCGGACAGATCATCGGAATCAGAATACCCGATACCAGAAATCCCTCCTGAATCTCATGTCCCCGCATCTGCGCGACTATGAATTCTATTCCGAGTCCTACTATATATGCGGTAAGAATCTGTGGCAATACGGCAAAAAATCCGTAAAAGAACAGTCTGAAAAATTCTCTGTCAGGATCGCCGATCGCCATGAAGTGCTGAAGTCCTATATTCCACATTCCGAAAAGGCAGCAGGGGAGAAGCGCGATCACTACGGTGATCATGGTTCTCTTCGAGTCGTTGCTGTCGTGTATGTGTACTCCCGAACGCGAAGTCTCGTTAGGAGTGAAAAGGAATGTGTAGAAGCCGTCGAAAACAGAATGAAACTTGTTCAGTTTTCCTCCTTTCTCAAAGTGCGGCTTGATTTTGTCGATATTTCTTTTTAATCCTTTCACAACTTATTAGGTGTAATGTTTCTGATTGCTAAAGCGTTTCTTTGCGCAGATAGTCAAGACCTTCCCTTACTGTTTTCTGCAGTTCTATCTTCGATGTGTCGACGAATTCGGGCAGTGCGAAGTCTTCGGGTGCCACTTCATATATGCCGAGTTGTTCCATCTTCTCTATATCTTTTGCCATGATGGCTTTTATGAGATATTCGGGATAGATGNNCATCGGGAAGACCTTGTCATATTCGCCGCTCATGATCATGGCGCGGTGGCCTCCCTTTATGCGGGCGTCGAAGTGGAAAGGTTTGGAGAGGCCGCGGAGGAATGCCGGGAAAGCCCTGCTGACGCTGTACTTTTTAGGACTCAGCGATGCCCATCCCATAAATTCATCTGTCTGGTCGCCTTCATCGATCGCCGAGATCTGACGATAGGGATATTGCAGGAATCCCTCTTTCCAGTCGACACGTACACCGGTGAGCACATTGCCTGAGATGACGCGGATTTTTCCATGTGAGTGGTCAAGTTCTCCGTCAAGCAGGCTGCCGAGCGATGCTCCGATTGTGGTCTTGACAATGTGTGGGTTCTTCATGTCTGGGCCTGTCAGTGCGACATATGCCGTATAATCGAGTTTCCCGCTATTGAAGAATGTGCCTATGCGGGCGGCTGTGACGGCATCGAGTGTCCACACCGTCTCTCCTTTGTTGACGGGTGAAATGGCGGCGATCTGCGTTCCGACGTTTCCGGCCGGATGTGGTCCTGAGAATTCATATACTTCCGCCACGTTGCTTGTCACTCCTGAGCCGGACTTTACGGAAAGATATATTTTTCCGCCGGTGAAATCGCTGAGTGCCTTGAGACCTGATTCAAGGTCTGACATCATGTCCTGAGTCAGCATTTCAGCCGCAAGGGGTGCGCTGTCGAATGCGGTGACAAAAATATCGCGGGGCTTGCTTCCGATAAAGGGCACGATGTCAAAAGGTCTTTGTCTCATCATTGCGAAGAGACCGCTGCGGAGCAGCATCTCGAAGCGGGCATTCCTGTCGGCGGGTTTGCCGAAATCTTTCTGAGTCTGTTCTCCTTCTTTGGTGACAGATACGAATTCTATTTTACGCCGTTCGCCCCGATGGATTTCTCTGACAGTTCCGGCCACCGGTGATGTCAGACAGAGGCGGTCATCTTCTTTTGCAAACAAAAGAGGATCCCCGCACATGACGCTGTCACCGGCCTTGACGGCTGCTTTCCATGTATATCCGGGGAAATCATCTGGCACTATACCGAAAAGTGCCGTGCTGTCGTCGGAAGTCACATTTCCGGCGGCAACACCCTCAAGAGGGATATCAAGTCCCTTTTTTATCTTGATAATATTACTCATTACCTAGCTGTTTGGGATTATTTTGCAAAAATATATAAAATCGCCAACCTTTCCAAAAGATTTTCAAAAGAAAACATTTAAAATACCGCTGGCGATTATGGATTTGGACTGATAATAATAGCCACGGCAGACGTTTGTTTTGTCTGTCGTGGCTTTTGAGTAGCGCGATGTTCGAAGTTTATGCTAAAGCATAAGTTTTGTGTTGAGAGAATATCAGTGACTCTTCATCACTTTACGGCCGTTCTGAATGTAGATACCGGAATCTCCTTCACGGAATTCTCTGCCGTCAATATGATATTTCTTGTTATTAATGATTTCATTTTTCATTTCATCTATGACATCGTTTATGCCCGAAGGATTAGGCTGGTATATAAGCTCTCCGTTGTGGTAGACGCTCAAAAGTCTGGTTCCTCCCGATTCGGGACTCTGTACGTTGTCAAACAGACCTGTCTCACTCCCGATGCCTATTATCCATTTGATAGGAGTAAAGAGGGGTTCTCCCGGATTTCCGTCAATTTCGGAAATCTCCATTTTCATTGTTGTTAAAGGTTTATTTGCAAATGTTTCATTTTCAGTGTTAAGGCATGTTAAGGAAACTTTGTAACGGGATGCGATTAAACCATTTAATATCAGGGAGACATCAATTTTATCACCGGTTCGCAATGAATAGTCAAACAGAAGATCTTCTTTTAGGACACCTTCTTCATTCTCTGCAAGCAAATATACTTTTTCATTCTCGGTGCGTATATATTTTGTTGAACGAACCTGATAGTCTGTGGCGTCTGAAGCGGAATAAACTTTCATGTACGTCACGCCATCGATAATCTCGGTGCCCTCGATCCAGTCTCGGTAGTATCGGGTTTCGAATACGTCCGGAATTGATTCTGCGTTCGGATCAAAGTCTTGTTTAAGAACTAATCCGGCGTATTCCCATACAGTCCCCTCGCTTATATACCCTAAACCTAATTCCTGGTTATCGGATTGACTTTCATAATCATTATTTTCTTCCGCTTTCACTGGCATTACACAGAGCAATGCCAAACATATTGTTATATATATCTTTTCCATAAGTATGTGTATTAAAATTTATTCATTCGATTTAACTCCAAAATGATATAATAGATTTATATGATGTTGATCTTCCATTGTTAGGATTGGATATGAAAAATAGCCATTCCCTAAATCAAAAAGTCCCCAAACTATATGCAATTCTCCCGATTTTACTTTGTTATTGTTATCTAAAGTGACGTTACATCCATCTATTACCCAAGCAATTGGTCCTCTGAATAAATTGTTGTCGGGATATCCGCCCCCATCGTTTTTAATAATAGTACCAGACATATTTACTAAATAACCGTCGAATAACAATGTGACGATATTGTTGATGTCGTGGTCAGAAGTCTTTTCAGTTAATGTCAGCCCCATATTTTCTAAAACTGGAATAACACTCCAAGGTAACGTTGTGGTAACTCCATAATCACTACCATAAGATTCTTGGTAATGATATATAGTTCCATCATCTTTACCAAGGTCATATAAAAGTTGATTATAGGCACTTACGGAACCATCGTAGGAATAAATGAATTGTCTTGGGTAATTGGTTTCGATAAATCCTAATGGATTTATTAATCCTGGATTAACAGGATTAAATCCATATCCTTGGTTTAGAGCGTAGTTTATAGATTCAAAATCGTAGAAATAATTATGGTAAGTCAATTTTTTTAATGTATGGGAAATTATATTGGCGGCAGCCACGTTCACAAAGCCTGCATGACATCCTGGGTGTTCTTTATTTACTTGCTTATTAAATGGATCTGTCGGACTCAGTTCTATTGTTATCTGAGGTTCCACAATGATACGTCGTACCGGGGCATTCTCGGTATTATTGATTTGCGTTGAGAGAACTCCATTTTCATCAAGAGAAGCTAAATATCCTTCTATTTTATCCAAGAAAAATGCTTTGGCCATTATGTTTTCATCGGAAAAATTGCCCTTGTTGCTATAGGCCAATATCGGATCTATTCGGTTGTCATTTGCTATTATTGCGAAACCTTCATTATTTTTATAATTTATTACATAAGCAACCGTATCCGAGAGCAATGTTGCAACATTGACTTCGTTTTGTGCCATTATAGGTTTTATATTCGCTCCTTGTGCGGATATAGCGCTTTTTTTTAATTTAGTGTTGGCAATTAATTGTGCCTGTTGGATAGTGAAAGTATGCGCGACGTCAGCAACTGCACGTGTGCTGGTTGGAGTTATGGACGGTTCAGACGGTTCATAATCTGATGAGCATGATACCAAAGCTATTGCAGCTCCAAGGGCCCATATAGCTTTACTTAGATTCGGGTAGTTCATAAATTATTATTTTAGTAATTCCGTAGCAAATGTATGTAAAAATGTTTAATTTTGCAACTAAAATATAAAATATGTTGTAAAAAATAAAGCATAAGTTTTATTTATGGTGTATATTGCTTATTATTTGGTTTATTTGGTGGTAAATTGTAGGAGTACAGAAGCCAAAACCGCAATTTATTCTTAGCAGCTACTTACTCAAAATCTATGTATATAAAAACGGCAGATTCATCAAGAATCTGGCGTTGATAACTATATTATAGAATCAGATTGATCCCGATCCGTTGTCGTTTAGGCTTATTTCAGGCCGTCGACGAATTTGCGGAGCTCCGCGTTGTCGGGATCGTACTTGAAAATCTTGTTGTAATTTTCTTTGGCTTTGGCAACGTTGTTCTGGTTCAGATAGTAGTTGCCGAGGTACATGTACATCTCTTTTGCATCGCGTGCGTATCTTGAAGTGTCTGATGCTCCTTCAAGAAGGACGACAGCTGCCTCGTAATCGGGAACTGCCGCTTTCTCGGCTGCGTCTTCGTTTGGTGCGGTCTGCTTGGCGATGTCTCCGTAGATCTTTACAGGCTTGTAGTTGTCGGGGAGAATTGTCTTTGCCTTGTCTGCGTTAGCTTTTGCCGCGTCAAAATATTTAGCTGCCTTGGCGGCGTCTGCCTTGTTCTCTACACCGGCATAGAAATCGAAAGTCGCCTGCTGGATGAAGTCATTGTAACCTGGTTCGATCTTTGACAGATAAACTTCATATTCGTCGGCAGTCTTCGACAGATTGTTCTGGTCGAGATATGCGAAAGCAAGGCTCTTGTTGAAGTCTGCGAAATCAGGCATTTCCTTTATACCTTCCTGAAGAACGGCGATAGCTTCGTCGGGACGTTTCGCACTCAGCAGCTCATTGGAGATCAGAGTGAAGTCGATGCTCGCGAATTTGTTGGCCGAAGGATTTGCCTTGTGGTTTGCATAAAGAGCCTCGGCAAGGGGAAGAAGCTGATCTTTCATCTCCGGAATCTGCGCGGCGTTCATGAACTGATAGCGCTGTGCGGTGAAGTTCTTCGGATCTTCGGCAAGAAGTTTGGACGCATAGTCGTAACCTTTCTTATAGTCCTGACCGTAGAAAAGGAGGAACGCATAGCGGTTTTCATCGCTCTTGAAGTGACTCGGATTCTGCACATATTTGCCATATTGTGCGGCTGCGTTGGCATAATCTTTCTTATTGTAATATGCGTTTGCGAGCTCGCGCTGGCCTAAGGCCGAGGTCGGATTCACGCTGAGAAGATTGTTGAGCATTTTGATGGCGTAATCTGGGTTGACCATTGTGTAGAGGTTGGCGTACTTGACATATGCTGCAGTGGCGTTGTTGTCATAACCTGAAGCCATCTCATACATGCCTGCGGCCTTGCCCCAGTCTTTCTGCTCGCGTGCCTGGTCTCCCTCGAATATATATATGTCGGGATTCTCCATGTTGAATTTGCGTGCTTTCTCGACCTGTTTGGCGATCTGCTTCTCGAAACGCACCGGATCGACGCGATCGTATGCACGCGCGATGGCTATCTGCAGAGAGGCGTCTTTCTTCGAGAGCTTGTCTGCCTGCTTGAAGAGTTCCTCTGCTTCTTTCACATCTCCGGCCATGAGCTTGAGCAGACCCTGGCCTACATAATTGTAGGCATATTCAGGATTGGCTGCGACGCCCTGGTTGAAATAGTTGGCGGCATCTGAGTTTTTGTTTTCCTCGATCGCTATGAGGCCGAGATAATAGTCGGAGACAGCCTTGTCAGTCCGAGGGTTGTTGAGACTGCGCAGAAGGAGATCCTTGGCATTGTCAAGCTGGTCAGCTTTGTAATACTCCTCTCCTTCGACATGAGTCTGTGCAAAGGCGCTTATCGACGCGCCGGCCAGACATAAAGTGAGAATTCTTTTAAGTTTCATATAATTATGATTATGTTTGTTTCCAATCAGGTTAGTGGTCCGCGACACAATCTGATGCAAATGCTTCCTGGCCGCTCTTTGCCTTTAGATTATGTTTGGCATTTATGGTTTATTTAAGCTCCACGACACGGGCATTCATGTGGTAGGGGAGTATACCCGTCTTTGAGATTATCTTCTGACCTGCAAACCCTGTGACGAACATATAAAAACTGTTGAGAACAGTGCTCTTGGAGGCCGTGGAGATCATATATACCTTTCTGAATAACGGATATTCTCCTGAATTTATATATACCTGATAAGGTTTGTATGCGATAGGATTGAAATCATTCTCTTCCGTAGGGTTGCTTACCTTAAGAATATTGACCTCCGTAGTGAGGTTGGTCGCTATCGTATCGTTTTCATTCTTATACCCTTCGTAGCGCTGATCAACCGGAATGCTTTTTGCCGCGCTCAGATCATCACCAAGCCAGCTGACGCTTATTATGCCGAGTGCGTTTTTGTCTTTTTTAACTATGTCGAATACAGATGCGTTGTTCTTCTGTGCGAAGGCATTGGGATTGTCAGAGATCTTTTTGCCCGCTGGCATGAATTTGTCGCGCATATAGCTCACAGTCGAACTCCCCGCATTGTCAAACACGAGTTTGATCGTTGTNNACGGCGAGCTGACTCCATTTTGTGATCTTGCCGTTCATGATATCTCCGATTTCTGTCATGCTCAGTGAGGTGACATTGTTGTCTTTGTTAGTTATCAGCGCCACGGCGTCGACGGCTATGCAGTGGGTTCTTACGACTCTCTTGAACTTACTCTTCATGTATTCGCGCTGCTCCTTGCTGAGCTCGCGGGTCACTATTATGGCCTGGGTGCCGTCGGCAAGCAGTGTGTCGATGGCATCCTGCTCACTCACGTAGAAGGGTATGATCGATGATCCGGGATAGGAGAATTCGAACACTTCGATTTCCTCTTCAAGGATATTCTTGAATCCATCGTCACAGAATATTGTCGCACTTCCTTTGGCATATTCCCCGCGTTTTACTTCTCCACATGAAACGGCTCCCAGCCCGACAAGAGCTGAGAGTCCTATAACGGCGTATTTAAATAGTTTCACTGTCTTATAGATTTAAATGTTCTATGTATTCAGCCCCATCCTTTGTAAAGTCTGACTCCGCGCCACACTCCGTATGCACACAGGAGACCTCCGATCACATAGCTGATCGCCGGGGTGATGCCGAAGAAATTAAAGATGAATAGCAGACCTACTCCCAGATAGACGAATATCATAAGAATGCCGAATGCGAGTCTCGCGCTTTTCGGGGCCTGGGGCCTGTTGTTTTCGTTCCTTTCCATAACTTATGTTTTTAATTGATATTCTCGTCTGATTCCGCAGGGAACGTCGACATGAATATCATGTGATTGTTAATCATTTTAATATTTTAACAATCGAGGGTGACACATGTTCAAGCAATTCCTTCCTATTTAACCGCAAATTTAACATTTCTGACGCAATCTTCCAAACATTAAAATAGAGAGGAGGATCCGCACGGACCCTCCTCTCTGAAAGTATTGGAATCTCAATTATTGATTCTGGAGTTTGAATGTCACAGGAAGTGTGAAGTAGCTTCGCACTGCGACACCGTTGTTCTTGCCGGGCTGCCATTTGGGCATCTTCTTGACAACGCGGATTGCCTCGCGGTCAAGATCCTTGTCAACACCCTTGGCGATTGTCGCCTGTCCGATCGAACCGTCTTTCTCGACGACGAACTTCACTACGACTCTACCCTGGATGTCGTTCTGCTGAGCGGATTCCGGATAACGGATATTGTTGCTGAGCCATTTCATAAGCGCTGCCTGACCGCCGGGGAATTCCGCCTGCTGCTCTACGGCAACGAAGATTTCCTCTTCCTTAGGTTTTACAACCTCGGGTTCCGGTTCCTTGACAACAACCTGCTCCTGTACGGCCTTGAACTTGTCGGCGTCATCGCTACCTTCCTGATTGACTATACCGCGGGCGGTATTGTCTTCTTTCTGGGTTTCCATGTCCATCACCTCGTTCTTCACCTTATCGGCCTCGACGATGGCAATCTGGGTTACCTGTACGGTAGCGAGAACCTCTTCGGGAACCTGAATCTCAGGCTGCTCGAATTTCTGTTCTTCAACCTCTTCTTCTTCCGGAGTCTCTTCTTCAGCCTGCTCAAGGGCTGCCGCCATCATTTTCTCACGCTGTTCCTGAAGCGCGAGAGCCTGCTGTTCGTCGCGATAGTCTGCATATTTGCTGTATCCGATCACGAGAAGAACTACAACTATAAGACCGACGATCATATAGAGGAACGCCATGTTGTGACGTCTGTCGCTCGCCTTGCGAAGCTGATAGGCTCCGAATTCTTTATTCTTTTCGGCAAAAATAAGGTCACGCCATTCCGCCGATGTCAGATCCACATTTCTATTAGCCATTTCTTTCTGTTGCTCTAAAGGTTAATAAATCCAACATTATTTATGATGACGGTTCTGATAATCGATCACCATAACAGAATCGGCCTTGGTCATGTTATCAATCTGATATTTTGAAATCGAGTTTATCTGCATCTCGTCGAGCACTGACACAAGACTTCCGAATGAAGCCTCAGGTGTCGATTTGATGATGATGACCGGTTTCTTCAGATTTTCATCTTTTCTGACTTTAGACGCTGCCTCGTCATAAGCGAGCTGTGCTTTCTCACGGCCCTCTTTTGTCTCAAGGCTACCGAAACCGCCGTTGGCATATTTTTCTTTCAACTTGTTGATTTCGGTGAGGACATCCTTATTACGCTGCTGGATAATCTCGCGGATACCGCGGGCTTTTCCGGATTTCTCATCGTTGCTAAGGAATTCTGATTCCTGAAGGTTGTTGTGGGCCGCGATTGATTCGGGCGATGTGCCGAGTCCCTCCGGACCGCCGGGCTTACCGAAATAGTAGTAAATTACCGGAACAACCTTGCCGTTCACTGTGTCTACGTCCATCGAGCCGGTTTTGCGTTTCGCGTCAAGGATGATCGTCACTGCGTCGTCTTCCGAAGCCTGCGACATATTCTCGACGTTGTCCACTTTCTCGTTTGATGGAAGCGCTATTGTCAGTGTCTGCGATTTGATCATTGTCGTACAGAGCATGAAGAATGTGATAAGCAACATGTTCATGTCGACCATCGGCGTGAAATCCACGCGGATCTGCATCTTTTTCTGCTGGCCTTTCTTTCCGTTGCCACCAGTATTTTGTTGAACTTCTGCCATTTCCTTTTATTCTTCTGCCCCTTTCAGAGCTGTCAATAACGTAAATTTATTCATGTGGATCGTCTGAAGGTTGTCCATCACGAGGTGGACAATGTCAAACGATGTGTTCTGGTCTGCCTTGATCGCGACACCGGTACCGTCCTTGATGGCCGATACGAGGTTTTCGTTGCTGCTCTGGCGCATCGCCTTCATCCACATCTGGAATTCATTGGGAGTGGATTCATTCTGATTCCACGAAATGGGAATTCCTGTAGGATGATTGGGACCACCGTCGCCTTCAAGCCATTTGTCCATTTTCGTCTGTCCTTCCGGCTGGTCGATGAGATCGAGATATTCGCCCATCTTGGCCAAAGGCACACCGAAACTTCCGAGTTTGCTGAATGTGTACTTCTGCGCGTCTGTGAATTTCACAGGCTTGTTCTTATGCGTCTCATTGTAGATCTCGCTTACTTTCTCGAGAAGTGCCACACGCATCTTCTCGTTGCTCCAGTTTGCGCTGGTGTCATTGTTCATCGTAAGCCAGACCTTGCCTTCGGGATTCACAAGAACCTGCACTACGTTGGTCTCCTGCACCTTTTCGGTCGATACCGAGGGAGGTGTGATAACTGTAGCGGGTTCCTTTGAAAGGAAGGTTGAGGTCAACATGAAGAAGGTAAGCAGAAGCACTGTCACATCACTCATCGCGGTCATGTCGATGAACGTACTTTTCTTTTTTATTTTCGCTCTACCCATAATTGTAGTATTTTAAAAGGGTTCGACCGATTTATTTATGCGTAGCTGCAAATGTCTGCACGATAGAGAAACCAACCTCATCAAGGCTGTAAGTTAACTTATCAATCTTATTGGTATAATAGTTATAAGAGATAACGGCCAATGCACCGGTTAAGATACCGAAAGCAGTATTAATCAAAGCCTCGGAAATACCTTGTGACAATGCCATAGAGTCAGCAGAACCTCCGGCAGCCAGAGCGGCAAACGAACGGATCATACCGATAAC
>DAAV01000015.1:6902-7995 GCA_001701295.1 Bacteroidales bacterium H10 | reverse complement strand
AGACGAGGCAGAGCATCCATCTCCAGTCTCAACCGCATAAAAAAGGGTCTCCTTTGGGTGGCGGGAATAATAGGTGCAATACTCGGGTTGGTGTTGTGGGCATTCCTCCGACCGATATGCCGAGGCGTTGGCTGGGTTATGACATTATCTGATGTGTGGAAGGCGGCGAACAGGATCACATCTTTCAGCTCCCTTACGTTGCCGGGCCACTGATGGAGTTTTAGGGCTTTTATCGCAGAGACATCGAGCCGTTTTCTATCCTGTTCCGTTTTATTGGCATAGAGGGTCAGAAAGTAATCCGACAAAGATTCTATATCCTCGGTTACCTCTCTCAGCGGCGGCACGGGAATATCCACCTGACGGAGAATGTAAAAAAGGTTGGGGCGGAATCTCTTTCCAGACACCATCTTCAGCAACTCCGGTTCTGCGGTGCATATCACACGGACATCGGGATGCTCGTTTTCAAGAATATGCAGAAGTACCGATTGTTTGTCAAACGACAGCAACTGCACGTTTTTGATGATGATTGTTCCACCATCGGCTTTCTTGAAATATCCTTCCATGCGGTTGTATATCTCACTGCGGAGCGTTGTCGGGTCATGCTGACCCACGAGTGCCGCGCCTCCCGCTTCGATGACCGTGCATGGTTTCTGGGCGCGGGAACTGTGGAGGTAGATCTGTTTTGCAATCTGCTCCTTGCCTGTGCCACATTCTCCGAAAATTATGGCATTGGCGTTGGTGGCGGCAATAGTCCTTATGGACTTTTCTATGCGTCTGAACGATTCGCTTTGCCGTGGAATAAGGTCATCGGTAAGCGTCAGCACCACCTTTTCAGGTCTGGCATACCTGCCGACAGTCTCGACAAGCTGCTTGTCTATTGCTGGACGCTGGATGATGTCAACGGCTCCCCAGCCTTTCATTACATCGGCAATCTCCAACGGATTCAGGTTATCCACTATGGCAATCACGGGGAATTTGTAACCCTCGCGCTTTTGCCAGTTAACTAACTCTTGTGCTGTGCCGTGGGCGAATTTCATCGCCGTAACCACGACCGCACCGGGTGGCAGTTTTGCCACCTCTTCCTTTGCAGCCT
>DAAV01000015.1:0-6873 GCA_001701295.1 Bacteroidales bacterium H10 | reverse complement strand
GACGGTCGGATTCGGAGGCATCTACAATAAGGATCTTGTTCATGTTTATAAATATTGCTTATCTACGACAAAGGCAGGTTTCCCTGCCT
The DNA here is from genome assembly GCA_001701295.1 of Bacteroidales bacterium H10. Classification (GTDB taxonomy): domain Bacteria; phylum Bacteroidota; class Bacteroidia; order Bacteroidales; family Muribaculaceae; genus Lepagella. Next base: position 6,784 of record DAAV01000015.1, on the reverse strand, counting down.
TTGCCTACATGAGTTTTTACGCCAATTACCTTCCTGTTGATATAAGATATTCTGTCTTTTTTATTTCATAAGTGGAATATGCCTCAGAATATCGGTCTTTACTCTGTTGAAAAAGTGTCTGGGCTTCGAGCAAATCACTCATAGTGGAAATGCCCGCTTTGTAGTAGTTTTCATTAAGACGGAGATTCTCGGCTGCCTGTTCAATTGATTTCTTTGCAAGTATAGCCTGTTGGTAGGCATTGCATAGATCATTTTGAGATTTACGCATCCTGATTACCAACTGTTCCTGCCCGTCGTTGAGTTGCGTTATGGCATTTTCACAGGCAAGTTTCTGTTTTTTCATCGAATGTGGAGCTTTCCATGAAATAGGGATTGAAACCGTTACAAGACCCATGAGTGAATTTTGCGACGGGCCCATGAAATTCTGGAACATATATCCGCCACTTATGGACACAGTAGGCAAAAATTCTCCGAGCGTTATTTTCTTCTGCAAGCGTGCAGCCTCAACGCTTTTGTCAAGCAGTCTGTATTCTGTCGTAGCCAAAACCGCATCACCGTGATTGACAAAAAGAGATTCCGGCGATTCAAGAGGATGTTCCATGTCGATTGCCAGTTCCAAAGAATCCGTATCCAAACCCATACATTGCGCCAGAAGCATTTTCAGAACACCAATATTGTTTTCCACATCAATATATGCGCTTCTATTATCATTAAGGCGAAGATTAACCTGTAATAAATCATTCGGCTTTGTAATGCCTGCTTTCACGGCATTGGCGACTTCGCGTTGTATAGTATCAAGAAGGCAACGGGCACTTTCAAGAGTATGCACTTTTTCCGTCAGAGCCACAATCTGCCAATAATATTGGTCAACGGTCAGTCTGACTTCATTGGCGGTCTGGATACGCTGTATTTCACTGATCTCAACTCCGAGTTTAGCCATCTTGTAGCCATTGAATATCCTTCCTCCGGCATATATAGGTAATGAAGCCATCGCATTCGCATACCACCCACCGTCAAGCATCTCCATAGACTGAGGCCCCATATCCATTTTTATCATGTAATCGCTGGCTTTCATTCCACCGCCTCCGACCGACAATGAAGGAAAGAAATTGGCAAGTGCCTCTTTCTTTCCCTGCATGGCAGACAAGACATCGTTATTTGCCATTTTTATACGGGCATTGTGAGCCAATGCCATGTCGCGACATTCGCCAAGATTATATCTCTTTTGTGCCGATGCCGTTACTGCCAGCACCAGTGATATTATTAAAAGTAATTTTTTCATTTCTGTCTATGTATTTTCCAATAAATTACCGGAAGGACGGTTACAACAAGTATCAGCGCGCCGATTCCTCCGAAAAGGATAGTGATTCCGACGGGCTTCCACATGGCTGAGCCGGAGATTATCATCGGCACAACACCAACCGCGGTAGTTACCGTTGTAAGGAAAATCGGCACCATTCTCCGCTTGCCGGCTTCCAATGCCGCCTCGCGTGGAGTCTTGCCATTTTTCAATCCATCTTCAGCGTGTTCAAATATCAGGATTTCATTGCGCATGATAAGCCCCATTAGAGTAATAAAGCCGAATATTGTTGTCAATCCCATTGTTGTCTGGGTTGAGAACAGACCGAACATGGCACCCGGCACAAATAAAAGTACGGCAAACATACATACCAGAGTCAGCGCGTAACTCTTGAAATTGAACAGCAAAAAGAAGAAGATAATAATCATGGCTATACCAAGCCCGGCACCGAGCTGTGGCAGGCTTTCATTATCATTTTCAATCTCTCCGCCGATTTCGGTAGTCACACCTTGCGGCAGACGTATGTTCTCACTGACATATTTTTGCAAATCAGGCACGATTTCTTCTGCCATCATTGTGCGTGGCAGTTCAGCCGTTACTGTCAGGCATCTCACACCATTACGGTGGACTATTTTCGATTCGCTCCATTTTTGGGAAACCTGAGCAATTTGCCTTAAAGGTACTGTCTTCGCCGAGGTCATCGGCTGGACAGGCAAATTGTCGAATTTGTCAAAATCGGCATTGCCCCAGCTATTGTCCTTGAGAACCACCGGCAATCCATAATCGTCCTCCCAAATTGTGGTCACAAAACGGTCATTTGTATGCGACATAAGTTGCAGCGATGTGGTCTGACGGTTCAATCCCAGACGGGATGCCGCTTTTTCATCAAGCGTTACCTCCACAACCGGTTCAGGCTGCTCAAAGTCGGTGCGTACCCAAAGTAAATCAGGGTTCTGACGCATATACTGCATCAGATGGTCTGCGGCATAGTGCAGGGAATCAGGATTATCACCGTAAAAACGGAATTCCAATGCTTGAAACACTTGCGAATCAAGCTGTTTGAACTTAACAAAAGCATTTGGGAAAGCCTCCGACAGTTTTTCAGTGTATTCATCCACAAGTTCAACTGTTGCATCATTGGATGTAGTGTTTACAATAAACTGCGCGAAATTCTTTCCACCCTGTTTCGGAGTATAGGAGGCTTGAAAACGAGGGGACGCACACCCTTTGAACGATGTTATTGCCTTGACCCTCTCATCTTTGCTCAATACATTATAAACGGAATCAGTCACAGCCACTGTTTCCGCCAGCCCGGTTCCTTTAGGCAGATATATTTCGACTGCAAACTGGTCCCGTTCCGAACAAGACATCATTCTCTTCTTTATTCCTCCGGCGAAGAAAAGCGTCGACAGCATCAGGGCGGCTGCAATTCCGAGCGTCAGCCACGCATGGGCGAATACCCATTCAAGAAGTCTGTCATATGCCTGCTGAACATAGTCTGTGATTGTTTTCTTTCCCTCCTTGCGGTTCTTTTTCTTAATTAGAATAACCGCGAGAATAGGCACGACAACCATAGCGACAAAGAGTGAGGTCATCAGGTTTATTGCTATCGTAATCGGGAAGTCATGCAGAAAATCTCCTTTCTGGCCGGTGCAGGTAATCAGAAGCGGGAAGAAAATAGCACTGATGCAGGCTGTGGCAAGAAGCATGGCAAGAAAATACTCCGACACGCTTTTACAGGCTGCGTGCCAACGGCTGTAACCTTTATTGAGGTATTCAAGGTAACCGTCAATTACAATGACCGAGTCGTCCACCACCATGCCAAGCACTACAATCATCGCGGCAAGCGTTATGGTATTCAACGGTATGCCCACAAGATACATGATGCCCAATGATATGAATGTAGTCACCGGAATGGCTGTGGAGGCTACAAGTGCGGAGCTTATCGGAAACAGAATCATCATCATCAGAATGATTACAGCCATTGATATGAACAGGTCGCGGAGAAAAGAATTGACACTGGCGTTTACAACTCCGGCCTGATCGCTTATGCAGTCAATAACCACATCTTCCGGCAATGATGACGCCTTTATTTCAGCAAGCATCTTTTCAACATCTTTGCCATATTGCACGATATTGTTTCCCGCAAGCATCTCCATCGAGATTATGACACAGCGGTTGCCATTGTATTCTATATAGCCTCCAGTCTGGTCATATCCACGGGTCACAGATGCGATATCCCTTATTCTGACCACATGATTGCCGCCATCGCTGTATATTATCTGATCCGCTATTTCATCTTCGCCTTTTAATGATGGGCTTACATGGATAGGGGTATCGTTGCTCCAACCTCCAAGACTGCCGCTGACAGTCGTGATTCCCTGTCCTGACAACACATCTATAATTACCTGCGGGCTAATCCCGTATTCTGAAAGACGGTTGTAATCCACGTTTATCACAATCTGTTCTTTTAGATTGCCCAAAACCCGCACGTTGGAGACCGACGGTAGTTGTCTCAACCTGTCGCCGATAAGTTCACAGTATTTGTCAAGCTCCCGATAGCTCCGGCTGTCGCTTTCCACCGCGACCAGCAATGCCGAAGTATCTCCGAACTCATCATTTACAACCACATCCACCACTCCTTTGGGCAATGATGATTTGAAACTGTTGAGTCCGTGCTTTATCTTGCTCCACACCTCATCCTTGTTGGATACATCGTCATTCAGTTCAACCATTACGCTGCAAAGCCCGTTCTGGCTGGTGCTGACGGTCTTAGCCCTGTTGACCTCCTTGAATGTGAACAAATATCTTTCAAGAGGCTTTACCAATTGTTCCTCCACTTCCTCGCTTGTAGCACCGGGATATATCCCTACAACAACCCCTGTCCGCAGAGTAAAATCGGGAAATTCCGCTTTGGGCATTTTGTCCAGCCCATAAATACCCAGAATTGCCATAAGACCGACAATCAAGAGTGTGATGCGATAGTTGTGCATCAGCCATGCCACCCATCTGCTGTTCTTTTCTTTCTTCATAATGTGATGACTTTGCTTCCCTCGCTTAGTTTTTGCATACCGCGGACTATCAAGGAGTCATTCTCGTTGATGCCGGATATTATTTCTATTCTCGAACCGTGCGTCCTCCCGGTATTGACATCGAATCTTTTGGCAACGCCATCCTTTTTTATCCAGACATACAATGTCTCACCGGCACCTTTCATAATTGCTGTCACCGGCACTGTCAAGACATTCGGACAATTATTCTGGAATATCACTTCGCATAACATTCCGGGCAAAATTTTATGAGAGGGATTGTCAACCTCAATACTGACGCTGTAAGTGTGTGTCATTAAATCGCTTTGCACGTTCTTAGCTATCCGACCGCCAAGAAATTTTCTTTTGCCGAGTGCATCTACGGTTATTGTTGACGGGGTGTCAGACTTAATGTCGCCTATTTCTTTTTCAGGAACGGAAACATTTACTTTTACCGTGTTTATATCCACTATCGTGACAATAGGCTGACCCGGCATTACAGTTTCTCCGGCCTGAACCATCTTTTGCCCGATCGTGCCGTTCACGGGCGAATAAAGCCGGCAATCGTTAAGGTTTTTATTTGCGATGTCATACGCTGCCTGGGCCTGTGCAAGTTTGCTTTGCGCCTCAACCCATTGTATTTCAGGCAGACTGTTTGTGTCGTGCAAAAACTTCATGCGGTCGTAGGCATCACGGGCTTGCGCCAATACTGCTTCTGCCGACTTGAGAGCTTTCCGCATCGTTGATGGATCAATTTCTGCCAGAAGCTGACCCTTGCGGACTTCCTGCCCTTCATTTACCGTCACCTTCAATATGGTTCCGGCTGTCGGAAAACTTACTGCCGAGGTACTGGCAGCTTCGGCCTGTCCGACAAATGTCGTTGTCAAACAGGCGTTATCCTTCGCTAAAATCTCAGTTGAGACTTTTATTGAAGGTGCATCTTTCTTTTCTGTCTTATTGCTGCAAGAACCAAGCAATACTGCCGGTATGAGCCATAAAATAAAGTTTGAACATCTCATGTCATTATTGTTTTTGGGCGCAAAATTCTCTATTTTCCATTATTCATTAGTGTCCTGAATTGACAAAACAGTAATCCAATTAGGTATATATGGTAAAAAAGGACACTCCAAAGGCGGTTAAAGACACTCAAAAACGCTAAATTTGCAACCTGTAAAATCGCATTATATGGACAACAAGGACAAAATACACTATTCCGACGGGGATATAGCCCTGCTTACCGACATCAATGATCTGTCGGAATTTAACGGTATAAAGTCTGATTCATATCTGTTCCTTGCCTGTCGCAAAGGCAGACTACAGATAGATATAAACGGCAACACCCATACCATAAAGGAAGGTGAGAGGCTTACGGTGTTGCCCCAGAATTTCATTGACAACATTCTTGTGAGCGTGGATGCTGACATCGTGATGTTGCGGCTGTCTGGCCGAATCGTGTCTGATCTCATGCGTGAGCATATTGACAAATGGAACCGCATGATATATATATGCAAGGCTTACCGTATGTCAACGGTAAAGAATCTGGAGGATCAGATGCAATTCTATTACCGTCTTATCCTGTCTAAAACAATGAATCCCTCGCAGGGTTATCATAAAGAGATAGTGCGGTCAATAATAAAAGCCATTTTGCTTGAAATGCTGTCAAATATGGAATCGGATCAGTGTCAGTCTGTGGAGGGCGAAAGCAAGATACAATTCCAGTTCAACCGTTTCCTTCAGATGTTGTCGAACGAAGACATAAAGCATCGGCCTATCGACTTTTATGCTGACAAATTATGCCTGTCGGCTAAATATATGTCTGTCATATGCACGAAAGTCAGTGGAAAGTCAGCACGGCAGTGGATTGATGAATATACTGTCGAGGACATACGGTATCACCTGTTCAACACGGATTATTCAATAAAGGAGATAGCATACCGTTTAGGCTTTGAGAACCTTTCTTTCTTTGGCAAATATGTCAAACGGCATTTTGGGAAATCTCCATCGGAACTGCGGACTGCAAGAAACAAAAATAAATGATTAAAAATATCAAAGCTATATTTTTCGATATCGACGGGACTTTGGTTCCGTTTGGTATGCATAATATTCCCGATGAGGTGAAAAATTGCATTAGGATAGCCCGCGAGAAAGGTATTAAAGTATTTATCTCAACCGGGAGGCATATTTCATGGATTGATAATCTCGACGATACAGAATTTGACGGTTATGTCACTGCCAATGGAGCGATGTGCCTGCTACAAGACAAAAAAAGCTGTATTTTCAAACGTTGCATAAACAAAAAAGATATCGACAAACTTATTACCTATTCGATTGATTCTCAAATAAAATTTGCAGTTGTTCCATATGACGGCAACATATTCATAACCGGAGAAAACAAAGAACTTCTGAAAACGGCTCAGACTCTTAATTTGCCGCCGATTCCGGTCAAAGACCTTTC
>DAAV01000153.1:18831-36711 GCA_001701295.1 Bacteroidales bacterium H10 | reverse complement strand
GCTGGCACAAGGCGCGGAACTTCGAGCCTTACACCGATCCGAAAACCGGAAAGAAGACATATGCCGGATATCATCTTCTTGTGCATATCGACGGCTCATACGAGCGGATCAGGCCGGATGAACACCGGGGACAGCATTGCCCCCAGAGCAACATGAACAACCGCGCCGTGAGCATATGTTATGTGGGCGGAGTCGACAACAACAACAAATCGTGCGACACGCGCACCGAGGCACAGAAACGCACGTTGCTTTCATTGGTAAGGACAATGCGGGCGAAATACCCTAACGCACAGATTGTGGGCCACAGGGATTACGCGCCGAAAGCATGTCCGAGTTTCGACGCCAAGAGGGAGTATAAGGATATTTGACGGATCATGAAAAGACCCAACATCTACATAAAGTCAATAATCGAGACCATCGTGATCTTCGCGGTCGCGATGGTCTCAACGGTGCGAGAGGATAAAATAAACCCCGCTGGACAAGGCGGGGTCGAGGAGAGATTTCTGCCTTAGAGTTGAGATGCGGCATGGCAAAGATAGTAAATCTTTATGACATGAGAAATTTTATAATACTAATCGTTGCGCTTGTAGCCTTATGTAGTTGTACGCGCAAGATCTACGTACCGGTGGAGAATACCGTCATGCGGACCGATACCGTTTACTCCGCAAAGCTTCGCGTGGATTCAGTGATATTCCGCGATTCAGTGGCCGTGATACAGAAAGGCGACACGGTATTTCTGACCAGATACAGGGACCGTTACCGCGTCAGGGAACATACGGATACGGTCTATCAGTCCGTGATCGATTCCGTAAAGGTCTCCGTCCCTTACCCCGTCGAGCGCGAACTGACGCGCTGGGAGAAGGTGAAGATGAATGCCGGAGGATTCGCCATCGGTGCCGGAACCGCGCTGCTTGTGGCGGTGATCGCATTGTTGATATGGTTGATAAAAATCAAGAGGAGGAAATAAGCTATGGAAACAGTACAATGGATTGTGACCGCCGTTCTCGGTCTGACTTTTCTCGGCGATATTGTTCTTCACTTCGTGCTCCCGAGCCGAAAGCGCAAGGACTATGCTGAGACCGAGCTTGCCGAGCACGACGCCGACAAGGCCGAGGTGGAGCGTCTGCACATGATGATCGACCACCAGCAGAAGTCGCTCGACAAATACCTCGACATAGAGAAAGATAATGCTGAACGCATCGCCGAGCAGAATAGGTCGCTTGACAGCAAGACCGAGCAGATACGCAAACTGACAGATCAGCTTATTGAATCGGAGCATGGGCGCAACGAGGACAAGGAAGAGATCGCGCTTCTTAACAAAGAGAACGGTGACTTGCGTGTAGAAAATGAATATCTCAAGATGTGGATATGCAAGCGCACGGACTGTCAGGACCCTCGCGGTGGCAGACCTCCCCGTGAAAAGCTGAAAGGCTTGAAATACGAGCCTCCCAAGCGGGCTGTAAAAGAATAGCCCCTGTAACCTCCGGACCGCCTTACGTCTTCCAAACCTTTGACGGTCCGGAGAGTAAGAACACCTCGTGTTACAAGAGCTATATGAGTTTACGCGCTTATGTAACTCTTAAACACGGGGCGTGCCGTTTTGTTCACGTCCGATGTCTAACTATCTATAAGATCCATACCATGCCTAAAATTGCAGAATTCGCCGACAGTGTGATTGACCTTGTGTCGGGCGAGCTTGAGATAACAAGAGACAACATCCTTTCCCGGTCACGCAATGCCGAGACCGTAGACGCACGCCACATGGCCGTCAGACTTCTTCACGCACACGGCGTATATCCCTCGCGGATCGCAGAAATCTTCCACCTCTCGCCAAGAAACATCCACTATGTCATAACCTCGTTTGACGCTCGTACTCAGACAAATAGAAAACTGCGAAATATCTACGCAAAAATCGCGAAACAACTCGGAAATAACTTCGAAATAACTGAGAAATAACTCACTGAACGAAAGGGTATTATAAAGTATTTTTGCAGTACAGAGCGATGTTGCTCTGCAATCAAAAATATTTCTCAATATGAGCGATACTCGTATATTTACTCTTGGCGAGAACGCGGCTGGCGGTAATAACCTACTTGCCATGCTTCCCGCCCTCTTGCAGCGTCAGGGTGTAGACCCCGGACTCCTTGCTCTTTGTCAGAACCGTGGACAGAATGGCTGGGGCGGTGACGGCATCTTCGGTATCCTTCTCCTGTTCATCCTCATGGGTGCTTTTAACGGCAACGGTTTCGGCGGTTTCGGCGGCAACCGTGGCTGGGGCGGCAACGGACAGGGCGGTGTTGTCCCCATTCTCAACAATGACGCGAACACCGCTGTAATTATGCAGGCTGTTCAGCGCAACGGCTTCGACATCTCGTCACTCGCCACCGCGCTCAATACCTCTTCGGATGCTGTGATGGCTGCAATCAACGCTCTTGGCGGTCAGATTTGCAACCTTGGCAATCAGATGGGTCAGAACACCAACCAGCTGCTCACTGCCATCATGCAGGGCAACAACGGCATTATCTCTCAGATATGCTCTTGCTGCTGCGATCTCAAACAGCATATCGCGCAGTTCGGAGCTGACAACAGACTTGCCATGTGTCAGCAGACAAACACCATTCAGAACGCAATCAGCGGCGTGGCGGTTGGGCAGGAGCGCGGTTTCTCCTCGCTCGGCTACGCGCTCGCTGAGCAGGGCTGTCAGAGCCGTCAGAACGCTGATGCGAACACCCGCGCAATTCTTGCCAAAATCGACGCGATAGAGGATAGCCGCAAAGACCGCGAACTTGCAGAGAAAGACCGTCAGATCGCCACTCTTACCGCCCGCTCGGAGCGTCAGGCAGAGCTTGCGCCGNNCGCTGCGCCGATCTATCAGCAGTTGAGCGAAATCGCGTGCAACCAGCCCCCGGTGAAGAAAATCTGCTGCCCGGAGCAGTACGTTCCCGTGAATACCGGCATCAACGCCATGTACGGGCTTATCCCGACGGGATGCGGCAACGTGTTTGCAGGGGCTTTCAATCCGTTCGGCAACGGCACGGGCTCATTCTTTTAAGGAAAGGAGGGTTGAGTTATGGTAAACGTAAATGGCATCCCCTGCATCAATTCGACGGGAGTAGCAGTGTCTTCGGCAAATGTAACTTACTCGTTTGACAACTCGCGCGAGATTCCGTTTGCCGGGCTTGTGCTCGTGAGATTGCAGCAGGCAGTCCCAGCGGGGACAACCGGCACCCTCCCGGTATTGTTCGGCAACGTGCCTCTGACCGGCTTTAACGGCGAACCCGTAACAGCCGCCGGCCTGAGCGGCACGGGCATATATATCGTATATTACAACAGCCGTTCGAAACTGCTGCAGCTGCTTANNTGCTTACCGGACTGACTCCGACGGCAGCGGCACCGACACCGGGCGCATAAAAAACGTGAGGGGAGAGATTCCCCTCACACTTTCAACCAATTCACAAACCAGGATATGTTTCAGAACCTCAGAGAAAACCAACAGATATATGTGCTGACAAAGGGGCCTGTCCCAAGCCTTGACATGGGAACTGTGATAAAGATACAAGGTCCGGTGCCAAGCTTTCAGGCTGGCTCCAATATGATGGGATATACAATGGATATTACCGTTGCCGTGAACGGTATCAACCGTCCATTCCCACAACTTCCGGTCAACAAGGACAGCGCGGAGTATGTCAACGAGCAGACCATAATCGCCATGAGCCGTGATGCAATGAACGCTGAACTCAACTCGCTCAAAAACGAGTCGGTAAACGCCATACAGCGCGGTCGTGAGGAAGAAGCCAGACTTCCGGTGTGGGACAAACTCATACTCCAGCTGAATCCAGAAGTGGCTGAAAAACAAAGGCAGGAGCAGGAGATTGCCACTCTGAAAAGCCAAGTAGCGCAGTTGGCGCAGACCAACACCAACCTTGAAAGCATGATGGCTCGTCTGATGGATAAACTCGACGGTGACGCAAACAAATCTCCTAAAAACAAGTAAGTCATGCACATAATTGAGATTACAGATGACAAGGTAACGCACCTTGCGGACACCATCGGCAAGATGCTCCACTACGGGGGCAAGGCTATGGAGTGCATCGAAGAGATGCGCGAGGGAGACCGCGGGCACGATCGCATGGGCTACCGTAACGACGATGACGGCTACGACCGGATGGGCGAGCGCGGCTACGGACGCTACGGTATGCGCGACGATGATATGCGCCCCGAGGACTACGACCGCATGGGCGAGCGTTATCCCCGTGAGCGTTGGGAGGAATGGCCTCCCTATATGGGTGAGCGCAGAGGCCGCTCCAGCTCCACCGGGCGTTACGTGCGCCGATAAATAACCGTGGGGCAACTGTTCGATATTTCGTATGGTTGCCCCTTTATTCCAAAATTGAAAACAATATGGCAACACCATTAGATATATATGAAATTCCCTCTGATATGAGGGTTTACCTTCGCAATTATGGGCATCATTTTTCGCGCAAGGCTTGTCAATTTGCAATCAGCAAAATGAAGCGTATGAACCCGGCTACCGGCAAGAAAGAACCGGTGGATATTCAGTCCAAAGAGGCGATCGAAGAGATTTTTAGCAAGAACGGCATTAAGCTGGAACACAATGAGGGGTACGATTTTGTTTACTTGTGGCACATGGCTAAAGCCGATTACTATAAGTCAAGCCTCCCCGATGAAAAGTCGCTTGCCTTGTTTGTGCGCGACACAATCGAAGATCCGGATATGCTCGGCTCCAATTGCTTCCGTAGGTGGTTGGCAGATGCAGATGCGACCGGGCTTGTGATTGAGTGGTATGATTTGTTATGATACGCCAAACCATAGACCTTGAACGTGCGCACGGCTGGAGAGTGACTTGCTACTATGCCGTGACGCATTACGAGGTTGAGGAAATCATGCAGAGGCTCATTGACGTTGGTTGCGAGGGCGAGAACCTGCAAACCGCCTACGATAATCTTTCGTCGGGAAGCCTCAATACAGGGCTATGCTATTCCGGTAAAGGCGAGAGCGTTTTGGTGATAAGCTGTGCATCCTCTCCAGCTCAGTTCCTCAATTCCCTTGTGCATGAGCTTCACCACTTGGCGAGTCATATAGCCTCCGCTCTCGGTTACGACCAAAAGGGCGAGGAGGCATGCTATATAGCTGGAGAAACAGCAGAAAGAATGTATAAAGTGGCAAATAAGTTCCTCTGCGAACATTGCCGCAAACACTAACCACTATGTCACAAATCAGAAGATTGCGCCGCGCCAACGGCATGAAAGCTCCGGATGTCCGCAGAGCATTGGAGAGCAACACTCCACTCAATTCGCTCTACGCCCTTATTCCACAAGACAAGCGCAAAGCACTTGACCGCTTTGTCCGGTGCTTCGGGCTGAATCCGGCGGGACTCCACGAAGCATTGGAACGGGAACGACTATAAACAAAAAAACGCCCACCCCCTTGTGAGGGCAGGCGCATATCTGTGTGGGAGCCGCAGGAGACTTGCGGCTTCTGCTATTTATTCAGTTTATCGGTGAGTTCGGGCGAGAAGCGGAAGATGTTTTCTTTGCCAAAATATAGGCAGAGGCCCAGAAGCGCGTCATGGCGACGGGGCTCAAACGATGGGAAGCCGATACATTCCTCATAGAGATCGCATTCGCAGCAAATCTGTATGTCCTGCTCCTCGGCTTTGTAAAACTTGCCATTAAGCACAATGCCGTTGAGGTTAGTTTTCATCCGAGTTTCCTTTTCTCTTTTCAAGTTTGCCTATCCATATATAGATTATTATGGTCAGTCCTGTCAACGCCAATGCACCATTGGAAATTATGTCCCATGGGAATGGCAGGAGATTCAGCATTCGCGAAACCAATGCTCCGATGATAAATACCGCCATCAGGATTAAAGCCAGAATCAAAGCCGCAATCAGTTTGTAGATGTTCATTCTTCACCTCCTTTCTCCACTTCTGCTATGAGGGCATCGGCTTGTGCTTTAGCGGACTTTGCAACCGCCACATACATATCGGGGCTACCTGTTTCTTCTTGATATATTTCTATTGCAATTTTTAGGAGTTGTTGATTGCTCAAAATCCCCTGCATTGCCATCGCTGCGATATACAGTCTGTTGTGTTTGCGGAATCCCTCTTTGATGATACTGTCAATCATTTCGTCCTTTACCACGGAATGGTCTGAACTGCACGATTCTTTCGTACAGTTAGATTCTAAAGGCGTCGATTTCGGTGGGTTTAAATCCTGGGTCGGCTCTGGGGACAATTTATCCCCATCATCCGGCAGGCACTTGGACCCGAAAAGGTTACGCAAAATAGTCAGTTCGGCGTTTCTGAATCCTCTGTCATGCTCGCATGTAGGGACATACTTGCGTGCTTCACCAAACATTTCCTGCACTTTACTTCTCGGCACGGTCAGCATCTCCTCTCCCTCTGCGTCCTTCTCCTGCTTGCCGAGGGAGTCTTTCATGCCGTGGGAATAACCTTTATATAGAGCATCCCAATCGACTTGCCCTATTTCATATTCTCTGTCGGCAAACTCTACCGAGGCTTTTTTAATCTCCTCCTGCGTAATTGGCTCTTTTTCTTTGCCGAGGGCGAAGGCGCAATCAAAGATTTTGTTGAACCAATATTCGTGGCTATCGGTACCACAAACGACGTGCTTGAAATATTCTTCCCAGCACTCCTGTTTCTTCTGATCGTATTCTTTGGTATTCATACTGCCAAATTTAACTTTACAGTGTTAATTTCGTTAATTAATGTTTAATGTTTGATTGAAGATGATGTAAAGTCGTTATATTTGCAAAGCATTTTTTATCAGACATAGGGGCAGCTCAAAAAAATCCCTCTATCGTCCTCCCTTAATCAGCCGTCCGCCAATTAAGGATTTAAGCTCGGCAACTCCTTACTGCCGGGCTTTTTTCTTGCGCCAAATGCAAGAGCCATGCGGTAGTTTATCCGCAGAAAGGAGTTGTCCTTATGTCTGATAAAAATGCAAATGACGAAGTTCGCGAGCTGGTATTTACCCCTTATATCACCAAGAACGGTAAACGGATTTATCCCAAGCACGGAAAGGTCTTCTGCTTCCCTGCGAAGGACTGATCCTTGCTCGTAGATGAGTCGAAGGCGGAAGATGGTAGGAGGCTTCCGCTTTTTTCATCCCTCCACCTCCTTTGCGATTTCGGGGAAGAGCGCATCAATCAGACATTCTTCTGTGAACTTACTCCTCATATCTTCTGCGCTGTAAACCTTTCGGAATCGGATGGCTTTCAGTTTTTCTTTCTCCACAAGGCAGAATCGGCGTGTGAGCCATGTAAGGACGCGCAAGGCTTCGCCCCTTGAAATGGAAAGATCTAATGCGCGCTCAAACATCGTATCGCTGTAGGATTCTATAGGGTTTTCCTCCTCCGCATACTCGCGGGCGAGGGCGGTGATTTCAGAGTCGGTCATAACAAATCTTCTACAATTACTGATTCAATCTTTTCATGCCGAGGGTCACCGCCTTTTATAAGGTCGTGCTTTATTCTTTCTGCAATACGCTTGTTGCTGGTGGTGCAACCGTCTTCATAATCGTATGATATGATTACCGTTACTTTCTTCTTTTTCATATTCTTTCTCCTAATTTGATGATGAATACTTAATCGACTAATTCAAAGTCGTAGACGAATACATAAGGATTGGTACTCCATGTGCCTTTGCCGGATATGCGGTCAGTCAGAACGGCGTAGGCTTCGCGGGAAGTTTTACCATAACAGATATGCTTGGGACCTTCGACAAAATATTCCGAAAGCGAACCATTCGTACCCATAACAACAGATTCAATTACACCCTCCTTTATGCAGTCCTCATCTGATATATCCTGCAACTGTTCTACTCGCACATTGGTAATGCGGATGTGATGAGGCATAAGGTCGGCTTTTACAAACATTTTGTTATAGGAACCAGCATCGCTTCCGAATGTCGCTATGCCGTTTTCGTCAAGAGAGACTATAGGCGCACATTCGCCATAACCGCAATCCTTATAGCTTTGCGCAATAGCTACCACTTCGCCAACCTTGAAGCAATATTTGGACTTTCGGACATCGTGCCAATCGCCATACCTATCCTCTATCCATATTTTGCGCTTATCCTCGTCAACATCGTGTTCGGATTGGAATATGCTTTTAGGCACAATCCGTCTTGTCTGCGTCTTTCGACCGCTCAATACGGCTTCGGTAAGTCCGAAACGATCATTGAACATTATCTTTTTCATATCATTTGCTTTCGAGGACTAAATCAAGGATTTTCATTTGTTTCCATATGATTTAAGATGCGCGGCTAATGTCTTTGCATCGTTTACTATCTGTTCGGCATAAGCGCGTAGATGGCTTGTGCCAAGGCTCGCATTCCAATATGAGTTATCCATATCCTCAATATCTTGAATTGTCTCTTTGAGCCTTGAAAGTGCGTTAGCTACATGTTCGTTCATCTTTCTTCTTTTTCGGGGTTCAACTGAATCGGGACAAGCGGTATCGGCATCCACCTTTCCGGACGATACTTTCTATCATCGTAGGCATCGGTGAAATCTTCGCCATCGTACCATGCCATCATTGTGTAGCGCGTGACATTGCCGTCTCCGAAATCATGATAGCCGAATACAAGGCACATGGTGTCGGGTTCCGGCAACCGCTCGTCAACGCTGATCCATTGGGATTTGCGTACGTATTCAACATCGGTATCATTTACTTTTTCTTCACTCCACGTTACTTCCGAGAGGTCACGGAAATCTGCATCATCAAAGCATCCGTCACCGAGATTCAGATATATTCTTTCGGGTAGATTCTTCATTGTTCTTCTATTTTAATTGTTTGACTTTCCACGCTGCGCCTTTTCGGAAGCCCTCGCGGAAAGCTACGGTACATACTCGAAACTGAGTGTCAGAACAGGGCCGATATGGACATTTCAGACACCGGTGACTGTTGCCGTCAGCTTTCATAGCGGCGATGCGTACACTGTCGTTCATTTCGATATTAATTGTGATTTCTTTTTTTTCTTGCCTCCGTATGTTCACGGCAAGCCTTGTCTGTCGGCTCCACAAATACATAGAGGTCCTGCATGGCGCAATAGAACGGCTCGCCCTCATCGGTAATGAGGTAGGCGCATGTCGCGCAAGTTGTTTCTTCATTCGGTCCCATAGCCGTTCAGCAGCCTATTCGTATGAATTCGAAACCTATGTCCCATCCGGGTTTTCCTTTCTCCCAGTCCTCCTCACTCTCTATACGGTCCCTCATAACAGACTCCGCGGAATAGCAGTTATCGCATCTGTCTGAAATGTAGAGAGGAAGATCATAGTCTGATTCCGGTACTTCCTTGATAAGTTCTCTGAATGTCATATCCTATCTGTTGAAATAATACTCCGAATCCGCCTCGGGTTGTTTCTCGTACATGAACTGTTTACCGAACTCCTTTGCGAAGTTGGCTTCTATCCGACATCCTTTGCTGAACTGCCAACCGTCGCAGAGCATAATCGCGTCACAGTCGGCCAGTGCGCGGAGATCGGCGCACAGATGGTCAACGTAATCGGGATTCTTTCCTGCGGGGATGTCGAACGGAGAGACAGGTTTGTGTCCTGCGCGTGACAGGGCGGCCTTCATGAGGTCCGCACGTTCGCGGGCGTCAGACTCATGATCGGTTATAGGTAATGAGATGTAGATTGTCATGGCGTTGTTATTTTTCAAGATTGTCAATTGTTTTGATTTCGTTTCTGTATTTTCCGGAAGCCATTAGTTCAAGCTCGTGTCCGGCGAGGAGCGGTATACTGTCCACGGGCACCCATGCGGTGCATTCTATATAGTGTCCCTTGTGTATTCCTGTGGCCCTGCATCCGAGGTGATCAACGCCTCCGATTGTGTTGCGGACCGCAGTCAGTTTTATTTTCAAGTTCAGTGGTCTTTTTGTCATAATAGCCTCGTTGTTTAAGATATTCCTGTTTGTATTTGAAGAAAGCGAGATCTTTCTCTCTCTGTTCTCCTGCGGATGAAATACGTGTCCGCCTGTGATATTCAGCAATCATCTTTTTCGCATCCTTGTCTCCGGCATTTGCTCTTGTCTCCAGCATTGCAATGTAGGCCGCATGTGTTATTGCTCCCGCATCACGTGTGGATTCCTCTCGCTGTCTGATTCGGTCATAACCTTCCTTAACCGTTTCGCAGTGATCTGCCATCTCGCTTTTGAATTCACGGAGCCAGCCGATGATGATGTTGCCGTCGAGACGGTCGTAGATTTTTTCAGACATCATGCGCTGGTGGAAACATGCCTTGATATTGCCAAGAGTCAGATCATAGAAATTCGGATTGTCAAGAATCAATTGCGCCGTCAGCTTTATCTGCTTGGTGCTCATGTTCCCCCGCACATTAAAAAAGTCGTTTACCTCACTGATCATCATTGATAGAATCATAATCTGATCTTTGCGGTCGAGACTTTGCTTGATATGCGACAGCATCAGTGCGTTCTTAGGTCTTGCATCCTCGGCTTTTTCAATAGGAAGCGTCTCCATATATCTCTCGCGCAAGGTCAGCAACTGTCGGATTTCTGTGCTGACCTCTGCCGGAAGATTGCTGCCGTTGTGTCGAATCAACTCCGTTGGCATAATTGTTTTCTAATATTTTCTGAAAGTTTGTCTTGTTGAATATCCAGTCGAACGACGCGTGCCACTCGGTCTTGCGTCCGCTTAGAAAGTCAGAGGCGTAAACCTTTCGCAACACCGCATCCACTGTTTCTTTGCCATACTCTTTGAATATGTTTTTAATGGCAGTTTTCCTGCGGTCGGTCAGCTTTGTGATTTTAGGTATGGCTGTTCCTGCAAACCCCTTGTTGAAGTATTCCACAAACCATGCAAACCAATCCTCCACAGCGGTTGTCGTAGTGGTTGATTTAGCGGTTGCCCGAGTGGTTGGTTTAGTGGTTGATGTTTTATTGTTTGATGTTGAAATACTGAGCGTTACAGTGGTTGATTTAGCGGTTGCCCGAGTGGTTATCTGAGCGGTTGATTTTAAACTCTCAAACAATGTGCGGAATCGCTGTCTTGTCAATCCTAAATCCGTATGCAGATCCTTTAACGATACCACCCATTGTCCGTTCTCGTCCGCTTTGGAAAGAAGATAGCCGTAGAGCTGCCAAAGATCTTTATTTTTGGCCATATCAAGTGCCGATCGGGGAAGCTGAATATAATCGCTCATAAGTAATCAAAGATTGTTATTTGTCTTACTGTATGTCTGTGTTCTGATTCAACCTTGATGATCCGGTCAAGTTCTGCGATCGCCCGAGAGGCTTTCGGGTCATCCTTGTAACACTTCTTGATGAACTCCGCAGCAGCCACAATAGCTTTGGACCGTGACAGAAATGTGGTGTTGTAACGGAGACAGCAGGGACCACCGCCTCCTCCGGTCGTATGCGCCCAGTCGTAGCCATAGACCCATCCGTTCGGAGTTTCCGAAACCTTGATCTCGAAGTGATATTGATTCCACTTGCCGAACCGGTAGGGAATCTCCGGATTGTCACAGGCCCCATACTTGTTGTATTCAAATCCGTGGTATGTCATGGCTTCTCGTTCAGCATTTCGGCACGCTCCTCGGCAAAGATCCGTTTGTATTCGCGATCGTCAGGATCCGCCGGATTGTACTTTATCTTCAACAGGCACAGCTTATGTTTACTGTCAATACGGCGGTAGACCTTGAAACAGGGTATCGGAGCCACATGTTCTTCCACCTCGGCCTTAAGCATGTGGTTCAGATCTGCACCTGTCTTGTAGGACATAAGGTTTGATGTCATATCCGAAAGCGTCCGGTTGTCTTTGACAAGCCTGTCTTTCTGCCGCAACAACCTCTTGTTTAAGAACCACAGCGTTGTCGCTGCTAATGTCATCAGGCCGAAGCCGATTTTCATAAGTATCATGTTCATGTAATTTTAATCAGTTTATTTAGGTCGTGTAAATTCGAAACTCACATCATTGAGCGTCCTGTGGAAAGTGAGTATTTTCGCGCTAACCATGTCGTTGAGAGCTTCGCGAAACTCAGTGTTGGCAAGTGCGAGTATTTCCTGCATTCCGGCATGAAGCGGGACAATGTTCTCTTTCTCCTTGCGCTCGATTATGCGCGCTATGATGTTGGCCAGATAAGCCTGTGTCGATTCTGTATCCTTTTGCGTCATGGCTGTTTCTCTTTTTGTGGTAAATACTTTTCCATCACACGCAGATCCTTTCCCGCAAGACGGATCGCATTGGCTGTACGCGTGTCGGACGGATCGCAGGAGGTCTTTTCCAGGACGCGGCTGAAATGTGAGATCCATTGCCGCATCCGGTATTCGGGTATGTTTATCTGCATGTTCGGGGATGATGAAAGAAACCGCCCTTGTCCTCCCGGATTCGGGCGGCATGGGATTTACAATATATCAACAGTAAAATCTCGGTGAGCGTACGGGGAGTCAAACCCCGCACACCCTTGTTTCGCGCTCTCTTGCGCGGGAGTCTCAACCCGGTTTATTGGAATCGCTATTTTTATGGTGACTATATTTCACATTCTTGCGTATCTGAGACCTCTTTATTCTTCATCTGCTGAAAGTTTCGCGGGATATACGCCCATGTAAGGTGTCTCGGCTACGCTCTTGATAACCCAGTCGGACATTGTCCCTTTCATTCCGTCTTTGAATGCAGCCACAGCCGAATCAAAATCGTTGGCTTGCACGAGTATCTGAGCGATGATCTCTTTCTCTGCGGCAGTCTTCTCATCAATGGTGATGAAGGCGACATTGACGAGATAGAACTTGTCGGCTGTTTCATCGAAGAAAATCTCAGAAATCTTCGTTTTCTTCACGGCCTTGACTGTATATTCACCGCTGATATAAGGTGTCAATTCTTCGATAGTGCGCGCCTCCGCCTCGGTAAAGCTGAGGGCATCAAAGAGGTTCTTTTCGGTCACTCTTTTGACCGCTCCGTTCTCCTGTATCTTGTTGTAGCAGACGGAGGATTCAAACCATATTGCCATATTTAGCCTGCGTTAGTTTGTTAATATCTATGGGCTCTCCTACATACCCATCGGGATTCTCGCCGCCGAAGATTTTCCGGTCGGTGATAAACTGCAAGTTCTGCAAAAGAAACTCAATAAATCCCTCGCAACGTTCACGGAGAATCGGAATGTCGCGGTCGGGATCGAAAACATAAGTTTCAGTGAACGTCTGCCACTTGCCGGATTTGCTTTCCTCGGCTACATTGTACTCAAATGTCCTGACGTTGGAGTCATTCTGTATGAGACAATAGGGATAGACAAGGTGTTGAGAATGGTGCTTAAACTTGCTTGCCGAGTAATTGCCGGTTGTTTTGATGTCGTGNNTCTATGTACCCGTAAAGCTCGACATTACCGAAACCTGTGGGGAGTATCGCCGACACTCTGACCTGCGGAATCGCACCTTTGTAGTAAAGAGCAAACTCCTTGCAGATTTCAAAAGGGAACCGGAATGTGAACCCGTCAAGTTCGGCTTGAACCGCTGATGGTTTGCCATTCTCGTCGAGCACTTTGCTCATCTTGACCTTTTCGTCAAGTTGTCCCGTAATAAGTGTGTCGATTACAGCGTTGAAAGCGGTGCCTTTGGATGCGGCTTCGCTTGTGAACGGAACGCGGTTTATCCGGTCGATAAGCGAGGCGTGTTGTTTTGCCCAGAACTCCTCTAATGTATGGGGCGGCTCATTCGAGTAACCCCAATACTTATCATAGATTTGTGGAGTGTCGAGATAGTCCTGCCAAGCATCAAGCAAAGTCGCATAGATCTTGTACTGGACTTCACTCTGATTTTGCATCGCTGTAAAGTTTCGTTTCAGTGTCGAATGTCAGACCAAGTTCTTTTACCTTGGCCGCAAACATCCGGCGTCCTTCGTCCTTTGATGAACCTACATGCTTCACTGTTCCTATGTATTTGGTAAACTCGTTTGCCTGTTCTGCGTTTGTGATTGCATCAATGCGTGTCTGTAAGTCTCCGACGATCTCCCTGTATGCTTTCTGAAGCTCGTATTTCTGTGTGAGCATTGCATTATAGCGTGAGAGGATTTCGCGCTGTATGAAGTCATTTGCCGCAGTTGGTCGGCCTTGTTTGTCTACAATGGTAGGAACCGTAAGCGTAGCGGGCATAGAGCATGTATTTTTGCCTTCGCTTCGGTCGGTCGGGTCGAATGTGAGGATGCGCTTCTGAACGCCTTTCTCTGACACCATTTCGAGATAGCCGAGCAGGTCGAGGTCGGTGATGATGGTGTTGTAGGTCTTTTCGCGGAGCAACGGGATAAACACCGTTCTGTCTCCCTCCTTGCGCGTGTCGCGGTGAGCGATGAAGATGATGTGTTTGTTGAGTGCGGCGAGTTGTTTGGTAAACCAAAGGAACTCAGCATTGATACCGCTCCAGTCCTGCACTCTCGGCTGTCGCTGGCCGCATTTGTAGGTAATAATGCAGTCGAGCAGCTTGCCTACCGTGTCGGGGATGATTGTCTGGTACGGCGCGAGGTCTTGCGGGGAGGCAAGGAGTTGCTTGATTTCGCCCCATTCCGTTACCTGCACAATGTCG
The DNA here is from genome assembly GCA_001701295.1 of Bacteroidales bacterium H10. Taxonomy (GTDB): domain Bacteria; phylum Bacteroidota; class Bacteroidia; order Bacteroidales; family Muribaculaceae; genus Lepagella. The sequence goes on along the minus strand of DAAV01000153.1, from coordinate 22,135 downwards.
ATTCCTTCGAGGTGCGAGAGGTTGATACGGTTTACGCCTCCGTCGAAGTCAAGGAGAAGCGGCTTCGGTGCTGAGAGCGAGAGGGTGGTTTTGCCGGTGCCTGCCTGCGCGTATATCATCATCTTTAGCGCGGTGGGCAGGGTGAGGTCAGTTGATTTTCTGATTAGAGACATATTGATTATTTGTTAAAGTTGTTCATTTGAAAGCCCGTAGACCACACCCTCAGTCATTCTTGCCGAATTTTCTTTTGATCGCCTCAAACAGGCCGTCAATGGCTTCCGAGAAATCATCTTTCTCTTTTTCGGATCTGTGTCCCTCTTGTGATGATCCTATACTGACCATCATGCCCACAAGAGGATGTTTTATCATCTCGGCGGCAAGCAAGATCACATCTCTTACGGACTCTTCTTCCATAGCGCATCTGAACAATGCGCTTGCGGCTTTATCCCTATGCCCAACCACCGAACCGTGGAAACCCACTTTGTCTCCATCATCTTCTTTGCACACTACGAATGTCACGCGGTTTTTATCCTGTGCGGCCCATTCGCCAAGGGCACGGACACGATTTCTGAGTTCTTTGTTTTCTTTCATTGTTTATAAGTATTTGATGTTTGTTTTGATATTATGTATTCAAGTAGATTATCTTCTCCTATGTCAAATTTTGTCTTGATTTCCATACTTGAACTACCATTTCGTTATACACTATTTTTGCTTTCTCTCCGGTCGAAAGACATCCTGCAAGGCAGACAAGGCCATACAGGACATCTCCGTACACTTCGATCCTATGCCTTATCTGCACAAGGATTTTATTGACTTTCATATATTTTGTATCTATTGTTTCAAAAGAAAATCAAGGCCGGGCGAACTTGAATTAACCTAACAACTTTAATACTCACATACCGCCTCCACTCTATGACGGCCTTGTGCCTTGATTGATCCGGAAGGACTGCTGACAGTCTTCTTCCGTGTGGGGCCTCCCGCGCGGTCTCGTTGACGGGACGGGAGGGAAAGCTAACACCAATTTAATATTGATGACATCTCGGTTTTGCGCTCTCTTGCGCCGGTGTCCTCTCGGATTGGCCTGTTTGTATGAATTTTGATAGGTAAAAATGACCGGAAGCTGTAAGAACTACGATTATGGAATCATGAGTATTCGCGTTTCCGGTCATCTGTAGGGCAGCCGGAACCCGTAAGGTGTCTAATCTTAAAATTCGCTTATGAAAACCAATAGCAATTTGTGGATTCCGGCTGATTGTATTATATTTGCGCTGTCTAATTAAAATTATTGCTTATGGAATTATCCGTTGAAAAGCGCAAGTCGCTTGAAGCCTTTTTAGAGGGCAAGAAGTGTCCGTTCTGCGGCTCTTCGTATGTTGTTAAACCCAATGCATACTTTCTTATAGGAATGCCTAATCCTAACAGTCCGCAAACAGGCGGAATTGCTGGGGATGCTCTCGCTGCTGCCGTCTGTCAAGGATGTAAACACACGGCCCTCTTTCAGATTTTCTAAGGAAACCGAACAACGTGCGTTTGATGCCAAAATCCACATACACGGTATAATCTCCGTTTAACAGGGGTTTCTTTTCTTCAGGACCCAGGCCGTTTAGCCTGAGTCCTGTTTTCTTTTTATTTGACCGATGTTTAAAAATATTCATATCTTTGTTATTTAGTGGTTTTAAGTGTTATGGTCGGATTGGCCGAAGTTGTCGCCTCGGACGGAATCGAACCGTCACTAACGGGACCAAAAGCCGTTGTACTTACCGTTATACGACAAGGCGGGAAAGCCGGGGCAGGGTGCGGCCAAATCTCACGAGCCACCGCCGCTATATGGTGGTCCTTGCGCCCCGGCTGAAAATGATAGAAATACTGTTTATTATTTTACTACGCGGACGAAATCAATGGGAGATGAATAGATCGGGGATTTGCCGTCCCATTTGTCGATGAACTGCTGTTGCAGGATCTCTTTGGTAAGACCCCGTGATTTTATCTGCATCTGCTCGGTTTTTAACTGTTCCAGCTCGTTACGCTTCTTCTGTTCGGCAATCTGCTGATCAAGTACGGATATATTGGTATTGACCTCATTTCGGCTGTCGATCTTTTCCTTGACCTTGTTTGAAAACTCAAGCTGGGCCGAGAATGTAAGCAGTTTCAATCCCCGCTTTTCAAATTCTTTCTCCACGATCTGCTCAAGGCGCTTCTCAAAGACAAGAGATCCGCCATCGGCCATGAGGGAATCGGTCTTGTGCTTTCTCGACTCTTCTTTTATCAGATCAAAAATACGGGGTTCGAGGATGTTGTCTTCAAGGGACTGCATAAATCCGTCCTTGCCGTTCTCTGTTTCGGCTTTGTCAATATGCTTATTGTCAAAAACAACATCAATCGCACGCTCTCTTATCACCTTGTAAGAGTATGTGGGACGCGCCTTAAACTCGGTATTGTCAGCGGCTTTCAGCGTAACAGGCTCGGCGAAATCTCCCCGTTGGTCGAATAAGGGCACCTGAAACAGTTCCGTCCCCCCATTCCCATGTCGAGACCCTTCCGGATACGACCTTAAAATCAGATTTCCCCTCTTTGCCATAATTCTCCATGAGGACCCCGGCATAGTTGGGAGCCACACGCTGGCATGACGCGAAAGCAATCATCAACGCACATGCCGGAATAAGAAATTTAATCTTCTTCATTTTGTTTCTTTGTTTTATGTTGTTTTAAAAAGGTTTTGATGATCAGAATACAAGCTGCTGCGATAATCGCGAGGCCTATCCATGCCGAGGCATGATTGAAAATCCTGTTACCGATGAAAAGCAAGGCAACAGAAAGAAGGTATTTGAAAATCGGTTTCTTTAACATGATGTCTAAGTTTTGAATTCGCTCCCCGGAAGAGATTACTCTCCGCTGGGGATAGGGTGCGGATTTCTCCGCGATTTTCATTAACTTCGTGGTGCAAAACATAAAAATTAATGAAATATGAAAAGAACCTTTGATGAACAATGGCCTGATTTCTTAGGTCGCCATGGCACTCGGCATTGTTCCTTCTGCAAAAACCAAGCATTGGATTTCGATAACCCCNNCCGCAGGAATTGATATTGTTGCTGTCTATTGCTACAATTGCGGTCATGTTGAACTATTCAATATTACCGAAGTGAAGAGGGAAGGAGATAGACTTGACAAGGAATATCGAGAGAAGGGCTGGCGATAATATCATTCCGTCTTCTTTTCCGTGTCTATTTTTGCACGCGGATTTTGAAAGATTTCCTCACCGAATCCATTGGCGAGCAGTCGTTCGTTTGCCCTTATCATCGCAGTT
>DAAV01000153.1:0-18798 GCA_001701295.1 Bacteroidales bacterium H10 | reverse complement strand
GGGACAGCCGCCGCTTTCTATTCCCGATGAATAGTCTGCAAGATACATCGCTTTTCTGTGAGGGAGATAGACGAATCTCAGTTCTATTTTCAGATCCATATTATAAAGTTTTTGATTGGTTGCCCCGACCGGAGTCGAACCGGCACTGACTCATCCGCGATTGGGTCGCGCGCACTACCATTATGCTACGGGGCTTCCCTTGGATTTTCACCAAGTTTTCGTAATTTTGTAGTCGCTACACTTAAAAATTACAAATATGAGTAAGTTTGTATCTATTGAAACTTCCGAAGGAAAGAATATATGGATCAACACAGATGCGATAACCCGTTTGGAAATGGCCGAAGGAGACGAGGGTGGAACTGTTGTCTATATGTCGGATGGCAGAGATCCCGTCAATACACCCTACGATATTCTCGACTTCTTTATGTTGTTTCTTGACTTGAAACGGAAAGACGACTATTGATTTCATTTATCTTGTCGGCTATCGCACTGTTGATTTCTTCCAGAATTGACAGCCTTGCACGGGATTCCGCCAACTTTACCGGAAATTGTTGTACAATGCTTTCAAAGGCCGCCACAAGGCAGTATTTTCCCTCCTCTTCATTGTATCTTCGGAAAACGTTGATTGTTACGTCTAATTTCATAACCTAAAGTTTGATTTGTTGTCACGGTCGGGGTCGAACCGACAATCTCCGCTTTCGCGGTGCATACTTCCGGATAATGCTACGTGACACCCATTGCAAGTTTTAGATTCGACACCCCGAGGCAATGATAGGGGTGATTTATTTTGTGCCTTATACCGGAGGCCGTCACTTGCGTCACCTCCATCGGCGTTCTATGCGTTGTTACTCTGCGCTCATTGCTGTTCTCGGTCGTGCGCTTTCGACCTCATACGCGCGTTACGGCCCGCGTCCGCCTGTGCCGTTTCCGTTGTTGGGTTACACGGCCATATCCCTCACTTGGCGCTATCTAATTTCCGATGCGCAAGCCCGACTTGTCAATGTGCTATCTGTGGATTTCCACCATTTGCCGGAGGTGGGACCGGTTATAATCTTCCACTCCTTATCAGAGTCTCGATATTTCGTTTGGAGAAGAACCATTTTCCGCCCGCTTTCACACCACCGAGAGTGTCGGCATTATGATAGATATAAGACTTAGAAAATCCCTTCTCTTTATGAAGCCTTTCAAGAGACCACATTTCGTCTTGCGCCTCCGCCAGTTTTTCGGCGACTTTCTGTGCAATTAATTCAAGCTGTTTTGGAGAGATGTTTGTTGTCATGGCATTTCGCGTTTAAGATAAATCACAGTTATGTCTCCGTCAGGCACTATCGCAAATGCTTCCCAACTGGCGTCGCCGTATCGGTCAAGAATCTGCACTGCGTCCTCGCCGGGTCTAAGATAAAGGGCGTAGTATTCAAACTTTTTCATGCTCGGTTGCGGATGGCATTACACTCACGATAACAGTCATCGTCTTTGCCGAGCGTTGGATTTTATAGGTATATCCGTCCCCTCTCGGATGCTTGCGGCGGACGTGAAGCGCATTGTGATAGGCATTGTCAAGTTCTGCCGCTGTATTACACTTGATCGGTAGCACAGCACCAATCGGCAATTGTGTCATTGCTTCCTTTGTCAATCGTGGTTTATTTTCCATAAAATATCACTTAAAAATTTGGAAAAACAAAAGAGAACAACTAACTTTGCGGTTGAGAATATGTAAGATAGCGCAGTTACGCTGTCCTCCTTTGTTATTGTTCTAAGTGTTCGTTTTACTTAGATGATGCAAAGGTAATATGAAATTCCACAAACTCCAAACTTTCGACAATTATTTAACATTGCTTAACAGATGAATCCTTTGCAAGAACGGCTGCAAGCATTCCTTAATTATGAGGATATTTCGGTCAGAGCTTTTGAACGTCAATGTGATATAAAAGCTGGGACGGTCAATAAAATGACCGAAAAGAGTTATGGTACAACTTTCCACAAAATAGCAAAAGCCTATCCTCAACTCAATATTGAATGGTTAAAGACCGGTGAAGGTGAAATGTTAAACCCACAACCGGTAATCGATATTGATGTTGACTTGAAACTCGGCAGTCATTCGCAGTTTGCCATGCGAGATATAACCAACATAGGAGATGCCAAGATTCAAATACTACTCCTGCAAGAGCGAATCAAATCTTTGGAGAAAGAGCTGAAAATAAAACAAGGTGAACTTGCCGAAAAGGGCAAGCGCATCGACGAGCTTAACGCCTCGCTTGAACGTGAGCGGAAGATGAATGACTATTTAATGGGACAGAAATGAATACGAAGCAAAAATGGCTATTAGGTATTTGTGTGTTCTTGTCAATATGTGCAACAATTGTTTCAGTCGTCGCTCTATGTCGAATATGCGACAGGGAACTTGGATTTGACTATTTAGGTGTTATTGTAGGTGTTTTAGGTGCAACCATAACAGTGCTAATTGGTTGGCAAATATTTACACTGGTAGACGCTCGTTCCATTAAGTCAGATTTAGAGCAGACCCAAACAGATTTGAAGAATGAAATATATCGCAACTGCGCTGATATATATGGCGATATTGCATTCGTTCATGGAAAAATGGACGATGTGTTTAACGATACAATCCACACAATCAATAAGATTTCCTTATTAAGTAAGGCTGGCGATTTTGATAAATGTAATAAAGAGATTGAAAGATGTATTTTACTTGGGTTGTTCGAGAAAAAGATTGGGGAATATCAACACGTCCTCATATATAAAAAACTAAACGAAATCCCCCACACTGATAAGATTTCAAAGTTTGGGGATTTTGTATCATTCATTAACGACCATTTCCCATTAGATGAGGAAGATGTTAAAAAGAACCGAGAGTTCAGAGAAAAGATGAAAAAATGGAAACAAGAAAAATCGACATAAATCCCACCCCTATCCAGCGTCTCCGCGAGTTTGTCCGCTGGGCTCAGTCGCAGGGGCTGTGCAAGTCAGAATTTGACTTTGAACGAATGTGTAGTCTCTCCCCGAAGTACATTTCCAACAACTCCAACACAGGCAAGGGTAATATTGGCTCAGAGATGCTGGGCCGCATCGTAAAGGCGTTCCCTCAGCTTAATCTCGCATGGATCTGCACCGGAGAAGGTCCGATGCTGACTCAGGGCGCATCTGACCTTAATGCCGACTACAAACAGGCGTATGAGGGAGCGATGATGCAGGTGGATGCATTGAATAGGATATTGAAAAATTTAACCTCAAAATAATGTAGTACATTTTTAGTACGACTAAAAATGAAAAACAGCATATAATATTAAAAAATAGACGGATAGCTTCATATTAAATTAGTCCCGGATCGACTACTTGAGGACTATCGTAAGATAGTCCTCTTTCTTTGTATATCAGCTATTTACATACGCCGTCTAATAACAGTTTTAGTCCTATCTGTACTACAAAATTTGGTTTGATTTGTAATATCTCTGCTGCTTTCGTATTTATCATTGATTTATTGTGAGCTATTTGTATAAATATGATTTCGATTCAACCTGTTTATTAGATCGTGATCAAACTAATTTATCACATATATACTTCTTTAATTATCTGATTTATTTTAATAATGAATAATTCTATAATATAACCTGTATAACATCCATTTCGGATGCGACTGTCCGCATTCCTGTTAATAGGGGAACTTATATTGTAAGAATTGATAACTATAGCCTGAAGTTAGCAGTGAGGTAAAATTTCGAGAAGAAATAATGGATGGCTGATGAGTTCTGAATAAGCTTAGATACTTATTCAGAACTCATTTTATCTGAGAAATCGGGCTAAATAGCTTTCTGTGGTTATATCGGCCGGTAGATCAAGATGTTTGCGGAGCCGATACTTGATTGTTTCCACAGTGCGAGGTTGCCGGTTGATAACTGCGGCAATTTCCTTATTGGTCATTTTCATGACTATATAGGCGGCTATGCGTAGTTCTCCGGTAGAAAGACCCGGATGCGCTTCGAGAAGACGATCGAAAAAGCATGGATGGAGACGTTCGAATAGCAATCGGAAAATCTCCCAGACATTTTTTGACGAATTGATATTTTTTACTTCACGCGAAATTTTAGCCAAAGCGTCAGGGTTAGCTTTAGATGCCAGTTGTCCTATTGAATCGATAGATTCTACCAGTCTGGTAAGTTCAAGGGCAGATGAGACAAGTTGTCGGTCCTTAAAAGAGCTCTCATCGATAGCTGAGCTGTATTCTCTTTCTTTCCTTTCAAAACATGCGTGTAGATCTTCGTTCTCTTTTCGCAGGATTTTGTTTTTTCTACGCATTAAAATCAGAATAATGAAACTTACTGCAATTAAGACCATAAGACCAACCGTAATGGCTATCCAGATGTTTCGTTGTCGTGTCATGTCCGCTGTACGCTTGTCAGCGCGTGCGACCTCGAAAAATCGGAGTGCCATGGCTTGATTAGGGTGGGATTTTTTTAGTGAATCCTGTAGGGAAATGTATTCTTGAAGTAATGAAAATGCTTCAGAGTCTCTCCCTAATGAAGATAAAATATCTGATTTTAATTTGAGACATTCTGCATAAATCTCGTCATGAGCTTCTGGTTCGACCACTGTGTCAAGCAAAGCAAGAGCTTTCTCCAAATCACCTTTTTTTATAAGGAGACGGGCATGAATATTATTCTGCATCCGTCTGTTGTATAATATATGATCCTGGTTTTTATAGCGGTCAAAATAATTAAGAGCTATTGTTTCTTCGCCTAAATCAGAGTAAATCTGACCTACAAGGAGATCCGCTTCTATCGAATCGGAATGGCTGACAGCATAAGACTTTAAACTTTTTGCCAAAGATAATGCTTCGGATTCATGGCCCATCATATTTAACAGGTTGACACGATATGAGGACATGACATATCGGAAACGATTCAAATCATACTTTTTGAAAAGACCGGTTGCTTCAAGAGCTTTAAGAGATTTCTCTTGAGAATCCAGATATGAGGCTGCAAGAGTGGTATCTGAAATTTCAAGTGCCATGGGAATCATGACGTTATAAGCGTCAAAGTCATATAACCTAAGGGAATCTGGTTTGGGAGAGGTGAGAAGTTGAACGGATATTTTAGCCGCATCGAGTCTATGTCCGGCCAATGCGAATGACTGTGACGCCATTTTCATGGCACGAAGACGATTATGCAGTGTCATGACATGGTCGGAAGTATTGATTAATTTTTTGTATTCCACTGCGGCTTGATCATATAGTCCGGTTATATAGCAGAGATCGGATTTGATCATTCGTGCCCGTGTATCATTAGGATTGTGGGAAAGTATCGAGTCAAGATAAGCTATGCGAAGTCTCGGAGCAAGTGATTGGTCATCTGCTTTTGATTTGTAATATGCATCTTTTACGTTTTCGGCATTTGCCGAAAAAATGCATCCTATGATTAATATGATAAATTTAAATGTGTGTTTCATTGAACAAGGTAGTGTAACAACAATGCAAATTTAATGAAAGATTTTTGAGAAACCAAATCCCCAAAGAGAAAATTTAAAGTAAAACCGATCACTTCAACTATAAATGCTCCTTTATTATAAATTATTATATAATAGTTGATTAAATTGTTTGAAGTGGTAATGACGTGTACTTCATCCGTATCTGCTGTTGTATTGTAGAGTAAAAAATTTGCCATACATACATCACGACTGTAAATTTGCGACAGTCTTGACGGATAACATGATTATATGATATTGAATTGCCGTCAAGAGAAGAAAAAATAAACAAATGGTGTCGCAATTCCACCAAAATAACACAAGTTTAAGTATGAAAAGAAACTTACTTAGAAGTATGCTGGGAGTGATGGCCATTATGGCTGCTTTCAGTAGCTCGAGAGCGACAACACCGCGTGCGGAACTGGCTATGCGTATGGTTGAACCCGCCCTGGAGCTTAATTCCGCTCCCATGCCTGTTATAAAAGCCGGACGCCAGACTGCAAAGGTAACGATTGACTTCAAGACATCGAGCGAGTTCGAACAAGTCAGGAAAATTTATATGTACGATTATAGTGATCCCACTGTCAGATACAGCTTGGATAAATATAAGTTCGAAGCTCCCTTAAGCGATTACTATTTTGTCACCCTGTTTCAGGATATGATGACCATGGCTGTAAAAATAGTTGTAACTGATCCGGTTAAAGTTGAGGGTGAAACATTGGTGACAATTGATTCGTCGACAGCTGATAATCTTATTTCTTTTAAGGCAATAGGGCCTGACGGGCAGGAAATGAAGGTCGATAAAGTCAATGGCGAAACCGGTGAGGTGCTTGAAGAAGGCAACGTACGCTCTGTGGAATGTCACACCGGTATTTATCGGAAAGGAGTGATGCTTGTAGCTGCCATGTCATTTGTGGCTCAATATTCCCGGCAATATTGGCCCGGAGACGGCGATGTGGATTTAAATTCCGATTTTTATATAAATGACCTTAGCGACGACTATCAGGCGGCGGCAATAATGGATATTACAGATAAAAATGGTACTGTCCATATTTTGTCGCTCACCGTGCCTGAAACTGTCAATAAATCTTGCGAGATCAGCAATAAGGCGGAAGATTGGAAAAAGATCGATATGAATTTTGCCGAGTTTCCCGATGCAAAAAATAAACTTGAGCCGGGCGTCTGGTGTCAATACGGCTTTTTCGCATCTTATAACGCGCAGGATATGGATGGGGTCGGACGACGCAGAACAAGTTATGTTCTCAATCCGGAATATTATTATCTATCTGCACCTGAACCGACTAAATGTGGCGTTGACCAGTTCCAGCTTTATACGATAGGAGGAATTCCTGTTTTAGACAATGGTCAATCGGGAGCAAGCAGGGACTTTTATGGCTTAAGCATGCCCCCGATATCTGAAGTCGATGGAAAAGTTCATTTCAATGTATATCACCATAATGAGATGGGTGTTACTACCGTCGGAAGTCAGGAAGTCGGTGGAACGGATTTCTTTATCGGCCAGAAATATAATTTTCATCCCCGTTTTTCATGGGATATCGAGGAAGCGATAAATCCGGTTTTTGGCAATAATGTCCCGATACTGTATACCGAGATGATTTGGTCTGATGATTTCTTGACAAATTATTTTTCCAATACTTTCATAGGACGTTATGGCGAGGTAAGATTTTGCGATAGCGAGGTGGCGACCGGTGTTTTTGATGTCAATGGTATGGCTGTGAAGAGAGGAACAGTGTCTGATCTTGATAGTTTCAGCTATTCATGGATGCAGAATGTCCCTAAAGATGCAGAATGCAGAATAAGAATAGATGACAATAATATATTGATCGATGACAATATTCCGGGGAGTCTTCATACTGTAATGGAATTTAATACCGGCAGAACGGATGCGGTGCCACCGACTTTGACCATGCTCAATTTCAGAAATAAGGAAGATAAAATAACAGATCGTTTCGAGTCCAATGACGGTACGGTAGAATTCTCGGCAGCTGATATGGTTCCGAAGCAGAATGAGAAGACTATCAAATGGTTTGAAGCAAATGAGTCTTTGAAAGTGTCGTTACAATATTCTCCTGATGGGTCGGACGTCTGGTCATCTCTTGAGGTGAAGGAAGTACCCGAATTATTTTTCCTTCCGGGATATGGCAATTTTTATCGTGCTTCACTTTCAGGAGTAACCGCCACCTCAGGAAACGGATGGTTTAAACTTCGTATCAGACTCGAAGATGAGGCGGGAAATACTCAGGAACAAACTATTGAACCTGCTTTCTATATCGAAAAGTTGGTAGGAGCCGTGCAGGCTTTGGAAGAATCTGCAGACTTTCAGGTAGATACGAAGGACGGTTGTGTCATAGTTGTAGGGGCAGAGAATCCGACTATAGAAATTTATGGTCTTGATGGCCGCAAACTTCAGAGCGGAGTGGGCACCGAATTGAAAATAGATACAAATACAGAGATAATTATTGTCAAAGTCTTTGACAAAAGCGGCACAATAATACGTAAAGTGGTCCAATAAATATTGTAGACTGGGCTTGTCTGGTTAAAATGTAAATGAAGAATCCTGGCGATTGCAGCGTCGGGATTCTTTTTTTTTGGTCTGCCGGTAATATATCCTTAGTATAAACGATTCGCTTAATTATAAAACTGATCAGTGTATTTATTTGATGTCACGAGTGGAAGTATGACTTTTGTGTGCGGAGGACCAGCATGCCGGTCAGGAGGCAGATTACGAGGCAGATTGTTCCGCAGATGAAAATAAAGCGGTCGGAAGTTGAATCGGCGAGCAGACCCCAGCCGCCGGATGCGACCGCACCTCCTGCCGACAGTGCTATCGAGACAACAGAATATATCCTGCCGTAGTCGGCTGATCCGAATACGTTGCGCGTCAGCATTGCTGTCTGGACAGTCACTCCTGCGTAAGCCCACCCGAACAGAAATCCTCCTGACAGAATCAAAGCGATCGACTCCGCTCCTACAAGCAATACGAGCAGGCCGCCAATGCCTGCTATTGTCGTTACCGCAACCCCCGTAAGACAGTTTCTGTCGTTTATCCATCCCAGTGCAAGTTTGCCGACGGTGACCCCGGCCATCACCGCAGATGCGGCGAGAGATGCCTGTTCGAGTGAAAAACCGTTGTCAGACACATACCCCGGTATGAAAAGGTTCAGTGTCGATGTTCCCATCATTATGAATGCAAAGAGGATGATGCCATAGAACATCGGACTGCGCGAAGCCTCCCTGTAGGTCATGCCTTCTTTGAGAACCTTACTGTCATCATTCGGTACATCTTTTCTCGAACGGTATGGCTCCAGTCCGATGTCGGACGGGTGGTCTCTCAGCAGCAACGCGAGAAGAGGGACTATGATCAATAGTATGAGACCTCCGAATGTGGCGTAAGCCCATCGCCATCCCCATTCCGTGATCATCCATCCTGCAAGCGGATTGAGCAGCATTCCTCCGATTCCTGAAGCGGCGCTGCAGATGCCTATCATAAAACCGATGCGCGATCTGAACCATCTGTTGACCAAGGTTGGGAAACTAAGATAGAGGAGGAAGGCAAGAGTGATCCCGAGTAATCCTCCGGCTATATAGAATTCCCAGACGCTGTCATATAATCCCATTGATATGTAAATGAGTCCCATTGCGGCGGCGTTCGCGGCGAAAAGCCATCGTGAGCTGTAGCGTTCGAGAAGACGTCCGGTAAAGGGCAGGAAGATCGTCGAGGTGATATACATGATAGACATGTAAATCCCGAATTCACCTACGGGAATTCCTAACGATTCGCTGACCGGACGATAGAAAATGCCCGCACAACTGAAAGAAATACCTACGTTGACGCCCATCATCAGGCAGCAACAGGCCACTATCACGTAACCGTAGTGGAAGCGGAGCCGTGTTGAGTTCATGGCAATATGATTATAAGGTTAGTCCCCGATGCGCATTGTCATCGGTATATGGAAATATCTGCAAAGATAACAGTAAAATTTGGATATCTGACAGTTTGGTCGTATTTTTGTAATGCAGTTGCATATCCGGACAACTTTTCAAGTGACTTTCTTATCCGGGAGCCTGATAATATATGACAAAATTCTCAATGTTCGAGACTCTGATGAGTCTTCCGCTTTTTAAAGGTGCAAGTCATGAACAGATTTCATTGTTTGTGGAGAAGACGCATCTTTCTTTTAAAAATTACAATCCGGGTGAAAATATTGTATCGGAAAGTGAGGAATGTTCCCGACTGAGGTGTCTCTTGTCCGGCTCGATGGAAGTCGTCTATCCGTTGTTCGCGGGCAATGTCCTATTGCATGAAACTGTCGGCGCAGGCCGTTTTCTTGGAGTAGAAAGACTTTTTGGATTGGACAATACATTCAATATGACTGTTTCGGCGGTTGAGCGCTGCGGAATAATGGAATTTTCCAAAAGTCAATATCTCACGCTATTGCAGTCAAATCAGATATTTCTCATGAACTGTCTGAACTATATTTCAAGGCATGCCCAGAAATGTGAATCACTGATAGGGGATGCCTGTTTTGAATCGATCCTTTCGCTGTTGGTCCATATAGTCGATTCAAAGACCTTTCCCGGCAGCAGTTCGATAAAGTTTGAATCCACGACGGTTCCGCTAATCGAATACTTGTCTTCTTTTATGCCTGTGAATGACGAACAGCTTAAGAAACTCGCGGATCGCGGCATAATACGGGTAGTTTCCGATTACGTATTGGAGATCCCTTCGCGATCCCAGCTTCTGAACAGTTATCACCGATATGACTGATGATGCTGTAATTTATACCCGACGTGATTGCATATCCCGCAAATTTCATATAAATTTGCAAAATCCGTTTTAACTGCAGAACGCTAACCTTAAATATATGACAAACAACAGTAGTCTGAAAGTACGTCTTTCAATTCTAAATTTTATTGAATTCGCTGTCTGGGGTTCATATCTTACCTCACTCGGTAATTTTCTTGCAGGAGCCGGTCTTGGCGCGCATATAGGATGGTTTTATGCCATGCAGGGTATTGTGTCGCTTTTTATGCCGTCGCTCATTGGTATAATAGCCGACCGGTGGGTGCAGGCCCAGCGTATGCTGAGTCTGTGTCATCTGCTGGGAGGACTTTNNTTATGATTCTTGCCGGGTTCTATTGTATGAGTGTGTCGCAGATTGAATTCACGCCGTTGTTTGTGCTCTATTCATTATCTGTGGCATTCTTTATGCCTACGATAGGTCTGAATAATTCAGTGGCATTCAATGCGCTCACTAAAGCCGGGATGGATACAGTCAAGGAATTTCCCCAGATACGTATTTTCGGTACTATAGGTTTTATCTGCGCCATGCTGTTCGTGAATTTTGTCGGCCCGGAGGGTGCGAAATTCCAGACGTCTTACATGCAGTTGTTCGTCTCGGGAGTATTAAGTTTTCTGATGGTATTCTACGCCTTGACAATGCCTAAATGTCCTGTAAGCACGGCACCTGTCACAGGCACATGGGTTGACAAACTTGGCTTAAGGGCATTCATGCTGTTTAAGGAGAAGAAGATGGCGATATTTTTTATATTCAGTATGATGCTTGGTGTCTCTCTCCAGATCACGAATGGCTATGCCAATCCATATATCACCTTTTTCAAGGATATACCCTCTTTTGCCGATGCCTGGGCGGCACGGAATGCCAATGCTTTGATTTCACTATCGCAGATAAGCGAGACTTTATGTATCCTTCTCATACCTTTCTGTCTTAAAAAGTTTGGCATAAAGGGCGTCATGCTTATGTCTATGTTCGCTTGGGTGCTGAGGTTCGGTTTGTTCGGGGTCGGTAATCCTTCTTCGGGGGTATGGATGTTTATTCTGTCTTGTATAGTCTACGGTATCGCTTTTGATTTCTTTAATGTTTCCGGAGGACTTTATGTGGATAAGGAAACGTCAAGCGATATCCGCAGTAGCGCGCAGGGGCTTTTTATGATAATGACAAATGGGGTGGGGGCGACAATCGGAACTCTTGCCGCCATGGCTATTGTCAATCATAATGTGGTGTCGTCGGCTGCTCCTGAAGTTCAGTTGCATGGCTGGAGGATATCCTGGATGATATTTGCGGCTTACGCTCTTGTAGTCGGAATATTGTTCTGGATTGTATTCAAGGACAAAGAGAAAAAAGCCGTGCCTGCGGCGAAGGATCTGTCGATGGCCGAAGATGTAGATGCCGGAGGTTTTACTTCCGAAATATAAAAAACGGTAATCACTTGATACGATGAACCGGTTTTATGCTCCTGATATTGAAAGTACGGCCGAGTTGCCTGAGGTGGAATCCGGCCATTGCTGCCGCGTTCTCCGAATGCGCGAGGGTGAGAGGATAGAGGTTATAGACGGCCGGGGAGATGCCTTTGAGTGCGAGATTCTCAGCGCTCATCCCAAACATACGTCTGTCACGATACTGAATAAAAAATGCGAGACGCTTCACTGGAAACCGCGCATAACTCTGGCCGTAGCTCCTACCAAAAATATGGACAGAATGGAATGGCTGGTTGAAAAAGCGGTGGAAATCGGAGTGAATAAAATAGTCTTCCTTGAATGCGAGCATAGTGTTCGTCGTATCGTAAAGCGTGAACGCATCAAGAAAATTATGGTTTCGGCCATGAAACAGAGTCTCAAAGCTACGTTGCCTGATCTGGTCGAGATGCAGGATTTTAAAGATTTTGTGTCTTCCGACACCTCGGCCCGAAAATATGTGGGATATTGTGATCCGGCCATCGAACGTTGCCGGTTCGAGCGTGAGTATGACGGCTGTTCGGATCTGACACTGCTTATTGGCCCCGAAGGTGATTTTACAAAAGATGAAATAGACAAGGCTCTCGATGCCGGCTACGTGGCTGTGACGTTTGGCAATACCAGACTGCGCACCGAGACGGCAGCTCTATATTCTCTCTGTGCGGCACACACTCTGATTGCTTTAAAAGATTAAAAAGAGGTGTCTTTCGCTCGGAAAGTCCTCTCTGATCGATTGAAAATAACTTAAATTATGAATAATTCTGATAATATAACCGAATATCTTTCATCAGGTAAAAAGGATAATTTTTTTCTTTTTGCAGGTCCGTGTGTGATCGAGGGTGAGGAAATGGCACTCGATATAGCTGAAAAAGTGCTTTTGTCATGTTCACGCCTGGATATACCCTATGTGTTCAAAGGATCGTATCGTAAAGCCAATAGAAGTCGTCTCGACTCTTTCATGGGAATCGGTGATATCAAGGCTCTTGAAATATTGCGCAAGGTGAAAGAAACTTTCGGTATTCCTGTGGTGACTGACATACACACTGCCGAAGAGGCTGAGATGGCTGCGGAATATGTTGATATCATTCAGATACCTGCATTTCTTTGCCGCCAGACAGATCTGCTTCTTGCCGCTGCCAGAACCGGAAAGATGGTAAATATAAAGAAAGGACAGTTCCTTGCGCCTGAATCGATGGCTTTTGCATGCGATAAAGTGCGCTCAGAAGGAAATTCACGTATAGCAGTAACTGAAAGAGGTTCATTTTTCGGTTATGGAGATCTTGTAGTGGACATGAGGGGGATTCCAGTCATGAAGAAGTCTTGCGGATGTCCTGTCATAATGGATATAACGCATTCTCTCCAGCAACCTAACAGTGCTTCCGGGGTCACGGGTGGAAAACCTGAACTTATTTCCACCATTGCCAAATCCGCGATTGCTGCTGGAGCAGACGGAATATTCATGGAGACTCATCAGAATCCGGCTGTGGCAAAGAGCGACGGAGCCAATATGCTTCCTCTCGCGCAGGTGGATGCGTTGCTTGAAGATCTTACTGTCTTGCGGGAAGCGGTCAACCGGATAAAATAATGAAGTCGTACAAATGTACGACTTCAATCTATGCCTTATTTCCCGTATCTGTAGATGCGGGATTATTTTTATTTTCTGGTTGACTGTTTTCTGAAGAGGTTTTTGTTCCGGAAAGTGCTGTTTCGGGAGAAAGACCGGGTTCAAGTGGAGTTCCGGAATTATTGAAGAAAGGATAGGGGATGCCGAACAATGGATCCGGTTTCTTCCCCGGACTTAGATAGCCTTCCATAATCGTGTCGCGGCCTGACGGATTTTCGAATGTATATAGTCTGAACTTATGAAGGATTGCGGCAATATGCTCGAAAATAAGGGCCTGTATGCCTTCATAGGCGAACCATGCCGAAGTATTTGTGAAGCAGTATATCTGCAGAGGGATGCCTCCGGATGTCTGGTCCAGGGTAGTCACAAAGCAGTCATCCACATGTGAGATATGGGGGTTTTTGTCAAGATACATCTTGAGATATGCTCTTAACACTCCGAGGTTTGTGTCGATAGTACCGTCTGCCAGACCGGCGGGATTATTGACATCCGCGGTTTTTCCGATGTCACGCTGCTCGATCTTTTTGGTGATCCATTCTTTCATCAGTGGAATTTCCATGAAGGCCGAGAGCATGTCGGGTGTAGTCTCGACCACGCTGTCAGCGTCTATCATAAAGGATCTCTGTATGCGTCGTGTATGTGATTCCTGCATATTGCGGTAATTCCTGAATCCGTTTGAAATCAGGGTATATGGAGGAACTGTCGAGATTGTCTTGTCCCAGTTTATGATTTTCACATCAGTGAGTGACACCTCTTTGACTATTCCGTTTGCCTGGCCGTTCGGTACAGTAATCCAGTCCCCGACATGCAGAGAGTCGTTTTCCGCAAGTTGCACTCCCGCCACAATACCGAGGATTGAATCTTTGAAAACAAGCATAAGCACTGCGGCAAACGCCCCTATTCCTGCGAGAAGCGCTCCCGGAGATTTGTCAAGCAGGATTGCTGCGATTATTATTATGGCAATGATCCATACTATAAGTTTGGCGACTTGTACGAGCCCGCGCAGCGGGAGTTTCTTTTTATTCTCCCGTTCATCGAGAGTCGCCCATATCACATCGCTTACAGTACATGCGGAAATTGCTATCTCTATAATAATATAGATAAGCGACACNNCGACAGGCGCGTAAGCCATGACGCTATTGAACTGTGCATGTACAATGTGAATTGTACCAGGATAAGAAAAATCAGAGGGGGAATGATACGACAGGTCTTCGTGAAAAACTTATGTTCTATAAGATGCCCGTAGAGCGGGTATTTTATGTGAGGCTCCAGCTTGTGGAGTGTGAAAACCACTATCCACTTTAGAACCATGCCTACAAGCATTGCAAAGATAAAGACAAGGCCTACATATAGCCATATGAAAAGAGTGCTGTCATTGCCAAGGCCGAGCAGATTAAGTATCGAATGGCAGAACTTCATCAGTAGTCGCGCTATGTAGTAGGAGCTTTCTTCTGTCTGCTGGGAAAGCGTTATTGCGGCAGGAGTATGCCCCGCGATATGTTGTGTCGTTTGTGCTATCAGTAATGACAATGCCATATGATATAGTTTTAGTGTGTCTGTATTCCAAACATCTGAAAACCGACATAAGTTTATCCCTTTATTATGGCAGCGCTTTATTTGATTATTTGGTATAAATCGTTGACGGCCGATTTGAATAAAAACTCAATGCTGATGCTAATAATGTGATAATTCGGTTTTTAAAATGAATTAACATCTGTTAACATTGTTCACAAGCGCTTTTTGCACATATCCGCGATAGTGTGCAATTAATTGTAAAGCTATGTTGTAAAACATATTTTAGGCGCAACTGCCAATTATATTAAAAGTTAGCGGCATGAAAAAAAATCAGGACAAATCAATTAAAAAAAAATAACATTAAATACTTGCATTTGTCAGATATATATATGTAACTTTGAACAAGAACGAACCATAAATCTTAAAATGTGTTAATCGATGGAGAAGACTCTCGTATTGCTGAAACCCTCTTGTCTTGAGCGTAATCTTATAGGCGAAGTTATAGGTAGAATTGAGCGTCGCGGTCTTATCATCTGCGGTATGAAGATGATGATGCTTGACGAAAAAATACTGCGGGAGCATTATTCTCACCTTGTCGACAAGCCTTTCTTTCCGCTTCTTGCCAAATCGATGATGGCGGCGCCCNNGCCGGTGATCGCACTTTGTCTCAAGGGTGTGGATGTAGTGAGAGTTTTCCGTGAGATGACGGGCGCTACTAATGGACGTAACGCGCAGCCCGGCACATTGCGAGGCGATTTTTGTATGAGTGGCTCATTGAATATTATTCATGCGAGTGATTCCGTTGAAAACGCCGGGATTGAAATAAACCGTTTCTTTAAACCGGAGGAAATTTTTGATTATACTCCGGCAAATATGAGTTTTATATACGAAGTAGACGAACTTTAAAAATTGTAGCACACTCTCTTGGGATATCCCTGATATCTCTGCAAAAATCTTAAGGAATGTTCAGAATCAATTCATTGTTATTTGCAGCACTCGTATCCGCCTGTATGTGCGGTACAGTCTCAGCCCAGACCATCAAATCGAAGAATCCGCATTCACAGGCCCACAAGAATTTGCTTGCAAGCCGGGCCAAGAGTGACGATCAGATAAAGCTTGTAGAAAAAAATACTTTTATTGACCTGATCGATGAGCTTGAGCCGGAACCGGATATCTACACGGAAGGCTGGAACAGCAAGCGTGTGAATCCATTTAAGGAATCCGATGTGCCTAATTCGAAAGTAATAGATGTTACAGGATATTATATGCCATGTCCCGGTCAGGTTACGTCAAATTACGGCTATCGTGCCAAATTTGGAAGAATGCATAAAGGTATTGATCTTGCGATCCGTTCGAATGATACTATTTATGCTGCATTTGATGGTAAAGTCCGACTGACGAACTATGAGGCGCGCGGTTATGGCAATTATGTCATTCTCCGTCATCCCAACGGTCTTGAGACTGTATATGGCCATTTAAATAGATTTCTTGTAAAGCCTGATCAGGTGGTGAAAGCCGGCCAGCCGATTGCCCTCGGCGGTAGCACAGGTCGCAGCACTGGACCGCATCTTCATTTTGAGACCCGTTATATGGGTTATGCCATAAATCCGAATGCCATATTTGATTTCAAGAACAAAACGACTCATACGGATACATACACCTTCTCGAAGTCGACTTACACCCAGCCAAGAAATTACGCTCCCAAAACCGTGGTAGCCAAAGAGGGTAAGGAAAACAGCTACAAGAGTGGCTGGAACAATAGAAGTACGTATACTGTCAAGAAAGGTGATACGCTTTCGTCCATTGCCCGTTCCTATGGTATGTCGGCCACTACTCTAAGAAAAATAAACGGACTTGATTCGGCAGATAAGATCAAGGCCGGTCAGGTAATAAAGCTGAAATAGAATAGATTGTCTTAATATCCGGATCAGGGGCGGCGCGCAGTGTCAACTGCATGCCGCCCCTGATCATAATAGCCTTTTTCTGTCAATGGCTTCTCTGATCCTTCTGCGGATTGACATGATGATTGATTTTTCTTGCAATAATTGTCAACTTTTATTAATTTTGTTAATTACTTGATTGAAATGGATACTAAGACATTTATTGGCATATTGGCTCAGAAATTAGGGCGCGAGAACGAGGATGTGGAGCTTTTGGTCAGATCCTTGTCTGAGATTCTCGCGGACAGTGTGAAGCAGGGCGATTCGGTTGCTGTCCCGGGATTTGGTAATTTTGAACCGAAGATGAGAATGGAACGTGTAGCCACGCATCCTTCTACCGGCAAAAAAATTCTTGTGCCGCCTAAGCTGACCATGGTGTTCAAGCCTTCCGCCATTCTGAAACAACGTGTTCGCAAGGCATGATCATGTTATCTATAATTCAAGATAGGTTCTTTCTCTAATTTTTGTTGACAGGTGAACGAAAAAATAACATTGCCCGGCTTGACTCAGTTGCTCGCGCTTAGGTCCGGAGATACTAAAAAACAATCCGAAGATTTCATAAAAGAATTCTTCGCTATCANNCTTGCTGAGGGAGAACCCATAAAGATAAAAGGCCTCGGTGTGTTTAAGACTATCGGTGTCGAGGCCCGTAAAAGCGTAAATGTCTCCACGGGCGAGGATCATGAAATACCTGCGCACCGGAAGGTCGTGTTTGTGGCTTCAACAGAGCTTGCAGCGCTTGTCAACGAACCCTTCGATATGTTCGAGACGGTCGAGATAGGAGATGACGTTACTTTTGAGGAGGACGATCAGGATATCTCTGATCGGTTTTTGGAGGATTCCGACAGCATGACAGACGATATGCCATCCGATGAAGAGGATAGTAGGATGGAGTCTGTAGTGGATTCCGTAAATGAACCGGAGTCAGAATCGGCCGATACGGATCTTATTCCCGGCGTTGATGATGCTTCGGTTGACGATCTGGCGGTTGACGATCTGGCGGTTACCGATAACGTTTCTACCGAAGAAACGCCTTCTGAGAAACCTTCGGTATCTGTCACTGATGATGCCGTCATTTCGGATTCTTCTGATGAAGTTATAGGGGAAATGGATGAAGAGGAGGATTTTAATGTCTATACTGTCGACGAGACTCTCGATGATACGGATGAAGATATAAGTGCGGCCGGATCATTCACCGATTCCGTTCCGGAGAGTGATGATTCTCATACTTCCGATAATCAGCCGGCTGCGCATTTTTCGGAAAATGAAATGCATAGAACAGAACATTTCAGAGAAGAATGGGAGGAAGAAAAAACGAAATCCCGTTTCGGCGTCGGCTTCCTGGCCGGTTTCGTAGCGGCGGTAGTCCTGGCTTTTGTATTCTATGTTATTTTGTTCGGTCTGACGAGACCGTCGGAAGTGGTGGGCAATAATACTGCCAATTATTCCGGTATACCCTCTTCCTCTGTTGCCGGGGATGATGAGGTTGTTGATGAGATTGACAGTGTGAAACCGGCAAGTGAGGCTCAGGCTGTCGTTTCGGATGAAGATGATGTCGATGCCAATGCTGAAGAAGTCCCGACTTCACCATCTGATAAAAAAGTCTATGATACGATTTCTAAAACGAGATATCTGACGACTATGGCAAAAGATCATTATGGCAATTATAATCTTTGGCCTATCATTTATGAAGAGAACAAGGCCTTCTTGGGGCATCCCGACAGAATCAGGCCCGGTACACGTGTGGTTGTGCCTCCATTGTCGAAATATGGAGTAGATCCCGATAATCCTGAAGATATTGCGAGAGCTAAAAAGAAGGGCGTCGAGATTTACGCCCGTTATAAATGACATATATATTAATAAGTTTGTCCCCGGAATTACATAATATAGGGTCAATGTAAATAATCGGTTGTTAAAATTTCGGTAAAGATAGTTAACTTTGCAGAATGAAACAATGGCAAGTCATA
>DAAV01000129.1:35480-40672 GCA_001701295.1 Bacteroidales bacterium H10 | reverse complement strand
ATTTTGAAATAATGGCTCCTGTCGGGAGCCGTGAATCTCTTGCCGCCGCCGTCAACGCGGGGGCGGACGCTGTGTATTTCGGCATTGAAGGGCTCAATATGCGATCACGCTCAAGCGCGAATTTCACGGCCGACGACATGGCCGAGATCGCAGCCTTCTGTTCCGAAAGAGGAGTGAAGACTTATCTGACAGTCAACACCGTCATCTACGATTCGGACATGGAACTCATGCGGCGTATCGTCAGACGCGCGAAAGAATCGGGGATATCCGCGATAATCGCATCGGATATGGCCGCTATTCTGTATGCCCGCGAGATCGGTCAGGAAGTGCATATCTCGACTCAGGTAAATATCACCAACTTCGAGGCCGTACGCTTCTATTCCCAGTTTGCTGATGTCATGGTTCTGGCCCGCGAAGTCAATATGGAACAGGTTTCGGAAATCCACAACCGCATTGTCGAGACCGGTCTGACAGGCCCCGGAGGGAAACCGATCCGTCTGGAAATGTTCTGTCACGGAGCGCTCTGCATGGCCGTCAGCGGAAAATGCTATCTGAGTCTTCACGAGATGAACTCATCGGCCAATCGCGGGGCATGTAACCAGATCTGCCGCCGTGCCTATACGGTCACCGACAGGGAGACCGGCGAACAGCTGGATATAGAGAACCAGTATATCATGTCTCCCAAAGACCTCAAGACTATCCATTTCCTCAACAAGATGGTCGATGCCGGAGTCAGGGTATTCAAGATCGAGGGGCGCGCCCGCGGAGCCGAATATGTGGCCGAGACCGTGGCTTGTTATTCGGAAGCTCTTGATGCGATAGCCAAAGGAGAATTCTCCGATGAAATGATACCGGCCTGGGATGCACGTCTGGCCAAGGTATTCAACCGCGGATTCTGGAACGGATATTACATGGGACAGCGTCTCGGAGAGTGGAGTTCGAAATATGGATCCTCCGCCACGCGCGTCAAGCAGTATGCAGCCAAAGCCATACGTTACTTCTCGAAAATCGGCGTCGGGGAATTTCTGATGGAAGCCGGGGAATTGAAAATCGGCGATGAAATCGTGATTTCCGGTCCTACAACAGGCGCCGTCATAATGACAGTCGATGAACTCCGCTTCGACCTCAGGCCGGTCGACAAGGTGACGAAAGGCCAGTTGTTCTCAATGCCTGTGCCTGAGAAAACGAGACCCTCTGACAAGTTATATCTATGGAAAAGAAAAGACAAGTAGTATATCTGCACGGACTGTCGTCGTCAGGACAGTCTACAACCGCACAACGGCTCAGGCGCACTCTTTCCAAATATGAAGTGATCTCGCCCGACATTCCCGTACAACCCGAAGTAGCCGTTACGGAACTGAAAAGGCTTGCTTCCCTGCTGCGCCCGGACGCGATAATAGTCGGCACCTCGATGGGAGGCATGTTCGCACAGCTGTTCCGCGGATTCAGGCGCATACTCATAAATCCCTCCTTCCACACGTCGCGCCATCTGTCAGAGAAAACAGGACAGCGGTTGCCGTTCCACAATCCGCGTGTCGACGGCGCTAAAGATTTCGAAGTCACCGACAAACTTGTCAAGAAATATCAGAAACTTGAAGAAAAGCAGTTTGATCCTAAATTCGGAATCATCGGAAAGAATCCTGACCGTCCGGACCTTGTCTCGGCATTCTTCGGAATCAACGACGACGTGGTCAACTGCAAGGACGAATACCTCTCGCACTATGGCGATGCAGTGGATTTCGAAGGAGGCCACAGACTGGATCCGAACACTACCATCACGCTGATAGTGCCGAAAATATTAAGTCTTGACTGACGGGCCGGTGGCTTTTATTTCCGATATTATTGCATAATTGTCGGAATCCGGCTTTAAAATTTGGATAAAAAACAACCCCGTTATATATTTGTAACCGGTATCATAAGTCTAAAAATTTTGATTATGAACTACATTTCGCAACGCGTACAGAATCTGTCTGCCTCAGCCACACTGGTAATGCTTCAGAAAACCAACGAACTCCGTGCCGCCGGAGTCGACATCATAGGCATGTCGGCCGGCGAACCCGATTTCGACACACCTGACTTCATCAAGGAGGCTGCAAAAAAAGCGATCGACGACAATTATTCAAGATATACCGCCGTAGCCGGCTATGAATCGTTGCGCCGCGCGGTATGCGACAAATTGCACGATGAAAACGGACTTGACTATGAGCCCTCCCAGATCGTGGTCGGCAACGGCGCTAAGCAGGAACTCGCCAATGCTCTTCTCGCGACAGTCAATCCGGGCGACGAGGTAATTATTCCGGNNTATCGTATGTCGAAATGGTAAAACTTGCGGAAGGAATACCTGTACTTGTCGAAGCGACACCTGAAAACGATTTCAAGATAACTCCCGGTCAGCTTGAGAAAGCCATCACGGAACGCACAAAGGTGATCATGCTCAACTCTCCTTGCAATCCGACAGGATCGGTATATTCCGCCGATGAACTCGAGGCTCTTGCACATGTTCTGGAGCCCTACAACCGTATTCTGATACTTTCCGACGAGATTTACGAGCACATCAATTTCGTCGGAGGAGTGAAAAGCATCGCCTCGTTCCCCGGCATGAAAGAACGTTCGATCATCGTCAACGGCGTGTCTAAGGCCTATGCGATGACGGGCTGGCGCATCGGCTATCTTGCGGCGCCTGCACATATAGCCAAAGCCGTGGTCAAACTTCAGGGACAATATACCTCCGGCGCGTCATCAATCGCCCAGAAAGGTGCGGAAGCTGCCTATCGCGGACCTCAGCAATGCGTGGAGGATATGCGGCAGGCATTCGAACGCCGCCGTGACCTCATCTGCGCGCTGGCGGCTGAAATACCCGGATGGAAAACCAACCGGCCGCAGGGCGCTTTCTATCTTTTCCCCGATGTGACGGGAGTAATCGGCAAGGAATATGAGGGTCGTAAGATCGAATCCAGCGGTGACTATGTGATGTTCCTGCTTGAGGAAGCCCATGTAGCATGTGTCGATGGGGCGGCTTTCTGTGCCGATGGATTCATAAGGCTTTCTTATGCCACATCCGATGATAATATCAAAGAGGCCATGAAGCGCATCCGCGAGGCTACTCTGAAACTAAAATAACATTATGAAAAAATTTTTAATCATCCTTGCAGCCGCCATAGCTACGGGAGCGGATACCATGGCGGCTCCTGTCTCGCCTGACGAAGCACTCTCGCGGGCCGTGACCACCTCTGCCGCCAGACTTGGAGCAAAAGCCGGAGGCTATACCCTCAGGCACACCTGCAAGACTGACGGGCGCAATGCGGTCTATCTGTTTGAGTCTCCATCCGCCGACGGCTTTCTTATGACTCCCGCAGATGACGTGCTGCCCGCTGTTCTCGGATATGGGAAAGCCGAAATATGCGATGAAACCGGAGAATTTGCCCCCGGGTTCGGATATTGGGTCGACTATATGGCCCGTCAGGTAGCATATGCTGCGGAACATCCCGACAACGTGCGGCCACGCCGCGAGCAGGCAGACCGCGAACCGATCGGACCACTCTGCGACACGCGCTGGAACCAGAGCTATCCCTACAATAAGTTCTGTCCGACAGTAGATGACCGCAGATCCGTGACAGGATGCGTGGCGACAGCCATGGCGCAAGTGATGAAATATCATAATTGGCCGGAGACAGGTGAAGGCTACAATGAATATTCATGGGAGGGGCAGACTCTTTCTATGGATTTTTCATCCCAGAAATTCAATTGGAGCCAGATGCTCGACGAATATCTGAATGTATTCGACGGCACGGTTATGAGAATAGATGCCACCGAGGAGCAGCAGGACGCCGTCGCACTGCTTATGCAGGCGGCCGGCTATTCCGTCAACATGGGCTACAGTCCGGAAGCATCCGGAGCTGTTTCCATGCGTATAGCACAGTCTCTTGGAGAATACTTCAGATATGACCGCTCGTTGCGATATCTACAGCGCGATTTTTACACGCTCGAAGACTGGGAAGAGATCATCTACAACTCACTCAAAGAGGATGGCCCGGTCATCTATGACGGCCAGGCGAACATAGGAGGTCATTCTTTCGTATGCGACGGCTACGAAGGAGAGGGATATTTCCATTTCAACTGGGGCTGGGGAGGCATGAGCGATGNNATTTCCTGCTTGACGCGTTGGATCCCATAAACCAGGGCATCGGTGGCGCGGACTCAGGATTCAATTATATGCAGGATATAATTGTCAATATCCGTCCTGACCGTACAGGCGATTCAGTCTGGTCCCCTATCATGGTATGCAACGGCCTTACAGCCCAATACACCCGTAAGACAGGCATTGTAAAGATAACAAGCATGCTCTATAACGCCGGACCGGGCGAGATTGAAACCGGGTACATAGGAGTCAGATTCACTGACAGGATCAACGAGAACACCGAGCCGGAATACGTTATATTCCAATTCGAGGAATTACCTGTGATGTACGGGTTCAATTCACTTGAATTTGAACTTCCGCAATTGCAACCCGGACAATATGACATGACACCGGTTTACACCACTGTTGCCGACGAGGATGCGGAATTCAAGACTGTAGCGACGCCGTTGGGTGCAACCGCAAGTTATTCTTTCCTCTATACAGACAGCGGGAAAGCTCTCGGGTTCGCACCGACAGAGGATTTCCGGGCATCCGCAATAGACAGTGTAACCGATGATCCTAACCTTGAAGAAATCGGATCGTACTGCGAATACTTCACATTGCAGGGTGTCAGATGTGTCGGCAAGGCTGCCGGACAACCGAGACCCGATCTTCCCGCAGGTATATACATAATCAAATCGGGGACGACAACAAATAAAATAATCGTCAGATAAGCTGTCTGACACGTCCCCTGCAACGCGAACCGTATAAAATCTCAATTATTGAAAGGACGCGGCGTCTTAAACTTTCTTAAGATGCCGCGTTTTTGTCGTGGAACATTCGGATAATCGGCTTTTTTTGTTTATTTTTGCGAAATAATTTACCTATATGGGAAAGATAATAGCAATAGCAAATCAGAAGGGGGGCGTCGGCAAGACCACAACGTCTTTCAATCTGGGAGCGTGTCTGGCATTTGACAAGCGTAAAGTGCTGCTCGTCGACGCCGATCCTCAGGCCAACGCCACATCGGGAATCGGAGTCGAGCCTACGGACTCGGACGCAAGCATCTACGAAT
>DAAV01000129.1:0-35462 GCA_001701295.1 Bacteroidales bacterium H10 | reverse complement strand
AAAGGACTTGACATCATCCCTTCTCGCATAGACCTCGTGGGAGCGGAAGTGGAGCTGATGTCCAGGCCCGACCGCGAGCGTATGCTTGCCAGGGCGCTGGAGCCTGTCAAAGACCAGTATGATTTCATTCTGATAGACTGCAGTCCCTCACTCGGCATAATCACTGTCAATGCACTGACAGCCGCCGATTCGGTCCTTATCCCGGTACAGGCGGAGTATTTCGCACTCGAAGGTATTGCCCAGCTCCTCAACACAGTCCGCATAATAAAGAGCCGTTTGCGCCCGCAACTGGAAATCGAGGGATTCCTCCTGACCATGTACGACGCGCGTCTGCGTCTCGCCAACCAGATTTTCGAAGAACTGAAAGGACACTTCGGCGACATGGTGTTCACGACCGTTATTCCGCGCAACATCAAGCTCTCTGAATCTCCGAGCCACGGGCTTCCCGTAATCCTCTACGATCCCGACTCCCGCGGCGCTATAGCATACACGCAACTTGCCAAAGAACTCCGTTTACGCAACAAGAAGAAAAAATGATACCGAAAAGAAACGCTTTGGGACGCGGCCTTGATTCTCTGATAAGCCTCGGAGAAGTCCGCACCGACGGAAGTTCGGCAATTTCCGAGATAGACACAGCCCGCATAGTTCCCAATCCCGACCAGCCTCGACGCACATTCTCGGAAGAAAGTCTCGACGAACTGGCCACCTCGATCAGGGAATTGGGTATTGTACAGCCGCTCACTCTACGTCTCACCGATTCCGGCAATTACCAGATAATAGCAGGCGAGCGCCGTTGGCGTGCGGCCACGCGTGCGGGACTCACGTCTGTACCCGCATATGTCCGCACCGCTTCCGACTCGGAAATGACAGAGATGGCCCTTATCGAAAATATACAGCGAGAGGACCTGAATGCGATAGAGGTGGCACTCGGATTCAAGAAACTTATAGATTCCTACAGTCTCACACAGGAGCNNACGCCTCGGCAAGAAACGGGCCACGATCGCCAACCATCTGCGTCTTCTGAAACTTCCCGCCGAGATCCAGCTCGGACTTCGCGACAGACTTATCGACATGGGTCACGCCCGTGCCATACTTGCCGTAGCCGATCCCAAGGATCAGCTGAAACTGTATAAAAGAATCCTCAAAGAGGGGCTTTCGGTACGTGCGGTGGAACGTCTCGCCAGAGAATCGGCCGACAACAAAAAAGAACCAAAAACGGAGCAGCCTGCANNTTCGCCGAACAATTGTCCCAACGCTTCAACACGCCGGTGAAATTCACCCGCAATGCTTCCGGACGCGGATCCATCACCATAAAATTTGCTTCCGACGATGAACTTCACCGTCTGATCAAGGCTTTGGAATAAATCACGTCACCCACACGACTTCCACAACATAACAAAGATATGAACAGACCGAAACGATCAGAAACATCAGCAGGCAGCACTTTCCCCGAGAAGGTGCTGGCACTCATGTTATGCCTGATCCTTTCGTTTCCTTCGGGCTACCTTACTCCGGACTGTCAGGCCTCGAACACTTCCGAACCTCAGGAAATAAAATTTACCGACACCGATCCTCTCCCCAACGATTCGACAGTCTATCTCGACGCGGAGATAGCTCTCCCGGCGGATTCCATTCCTCCGACAGAAGTCCGTGCCGACGACTACGCTTATGATGAAAACGGCAAAGTGCCGTTCAATCCCTCTCCCACACGTGCGGTATGGCTGTCGGCTCTGTGCCCGGGTCTCGGACAGATTTATAACCGACGCTACTGGAAACTGCCTATCGTGATAGGCGGATTCATGGGTCTGGGCTACGCCACAAACTGGAACAACGGGCAGTATCAGGACTATATGCAGGGATACAGGGATCTGCTTGACAATGACCCACAGACCAAATCATATATGGATTTCTTCCCGCCGACAGTCAAAGAAAGCGATCTGGACAAGACCTGGCTCGAACAGACTTTCAAAAGCAGGAAGGACTATGCCCGGCGCAACAGAGACCTGTGCATAATCGGTCTGGTGGCACTCTATGCCCTATGCATGCTCGACGCATATGTGGACGCCTCGCTGACTCACTTCGATGTCAGCCCGGATCTTTCTCTCGACTGGTCGCCGACTCTAATGGAGCA
Source organism: Bacteroidales bacterium H10 (assembly GCA_001701295.1). Taxonomy (GTDB): domain Bacteria; phylum Bacteroidota; class Bacteroidia; order Bacteroidales; family Muribaculaceae; genus Lepagella. The sequence goes on along the minus strand of DAAV01000129.1, from coordinate 33,331 downwards.
GCCCGGCCGATCCGGGAAACCGGCCGTAGNNACTTTCACATTCTGACTTCAACATAATCTGAAACAGGACTCAAAACCGAACATATAAGATCATGACAAAACGAATTCTACATATCGCACTCGTCGCGGCAATGGCAATTCTCGCCCCGGCCACGGCTGACGCGGACAAAGCCAGAAACGTTCTTGATATAAAAACCGACATCACCGACTCCAACATCGTATTTCCGGAAAGTTATGAGCTGGATACACAGAAAATGCTCGAAGGATGGTATCTCAAGAATTATACTGCCACCGATGACCGCTACAAACGGCAGGGCGATGTGAACGTTTCCGATGCCACGATCCGTGATCGTCTGTCAAAGCTGAACACGGTGATTGAAATGCCGTTCAATCAGATCGTACGCAGCTATATCGACCGATATACGGCCAAAAGCAGACCGGCCGTAGCCACGATGCTTGGTCTCAGTCTCTACTATATGCCTATTTTCGAACAGGCACTGGAGGAAGCGGGACTTCCCCTCGAACTCAAGTATCTTCCGGTGATCGAATCCGGCCTCAATCCCAACGCGGTGTCGAAACACGGTGCCACAGGTCTCTGGCAGTTCATGCTCGCCACCGGCAAAGGTCTTGATCTCGAGATATCATCTCTCGTAGACGAGAGAAGAGACCCTTACCTGTCTTCAAAAAAGGCTGCCAAATATCTTAAAGACCTCCACGACACATATAATGACTGGACACTCGCCATAGCTGCATATAACTGCGGTCCCGGCACAGTCAACAAAGCTATCAGACGCGCCGGAGGAGATCCCGCACAACACGATTTCTGGTCCATCTATTATTTTCTTCCGGCCGAGACCCGCGGATATGTCCCGATGTTCATAGCAGCGAACTACGTGATGAACTATTATCCCTATCACAACATTAGCCCGGTGCTTGCCACGAAACCGCTTGTCACGGATACGCTCATGATCTCCGACCGGGTCCATTTCAACCAGATCTCGAAGGTTCTTGACATTCCTGTCGATGAGCTACGCGTGTTGAATCCTCAATTCAGATCCGACCTGATTCCCGGCCGTCCCGACCGTCAATATACTCTCGTCCTCCCCTCCCAGCAGGTACATGCCTACATCATGAGCGAGAACGACATTCTTGCTTATGATGCCGATAAATACGCACAGCGCACTGAAGCACAGCCCGGAGAGCAGCCCGATGAACGCCTCGCGCAAGTCATAGAAAGCGAAGAGGCAGTAGAAGATGACACTCCTCTCGAACAATCTGCCGCTGAAGAACCGGCTCCTGTGAGACGCGTCACCAACTCTCCGGAAAGCACTAAGACAATTTCCCACAAAGTCGAACCCGGCGAAACGCTGGCATCGATCTCAGATAAATATAAGGTAACTCCTGAAGATATCAAATCGTGGAACAACATGACCCGTAATTCTCTACGTACGGGACAGATGTTGCGCATAACCACTACCGCCGCCATCGCGGACGCCTCCGGTGCGAAAGAAACAGCGCCTTCGAGACAGCAGACACAGGCTCCGCGTCAGGAGAATTCCTGGAAGAAAGACTCCGCGAAAAAACAGACAGCAACAGCATCAGGCTCTTCAAAGAGCGGTTCCAAGACCGGCACCGCCAAGAAGAAAACTGAGCCCAAGACTCCGGTGACCCACAATGTCAAGAGCGGAGAAAACCTGACAGTAATCGCAAAAAAATATGGTACGACTGTCGCTGAACTGAAAAAGGCCAACAATATGACTGGTGATGAACTTCACCCGGGCGACGCGCTCAAATTGCCGAGGAAAGGCTCTGTGTCGAAAAGCGGCAAATCCAAAAAGTCAAAAAGCTCGACAGTAAAAGGCAAATCCAAAAAGTCTTCCTCAAAGACCTCTTCAGGGAAAAAGAAAAGAAAGAAATAAGACCAAGAAAACACGATCGGACAAGTCATGCAGCCGACAGTCTGCATGGCTTGCCTAATATTAAAACCGCTTATCATATAATTAATCTAATCTTGTAGGCTCAGAACGATTTCAGGAAATTATTTTTAATCTTTAACCTTTTAACTATAGCTAAATCTCCATGATCACCACTCTGATCGTACTCTTTTTCATCGGCTATCTCGCGATAGCCCTCGAACACCCTCTCAAGGTCGACAAGACCGCCACGGCCCTGATGCTGGGTATGCTGCTGTGGGTCATTTACGCTCTTGGCGCGGAATACATAGTTCCGATGCTTGAGCCGGATGCCTTCAAGGCTTATGTCGATTCGCATCCTATGCTTGCGAATGCAAGTCTGCACAAACAGGCTCTGAGCTATGTCACTGACGTAAGACTTGTGGAATCGCTCGGCGATGTGACACAGACTCTCTTCTTTCTGATCGGCGCAATGACGATTGTAGAGCTTGTGGACATACACGGCGGCTTCACTGTCATCACAAGCCGGATCACCACACGCAACAAACGCACGTTGCTTTGGGTGATATGCGCCGTTACTTTCATCTTCTCCGCAGTTCTCGACAACATGACCACCACGATCGTCATGGTGCTTCTGCTTCGAAAGATCATCGAGGACCAGCATGAACGGTGGCTCTATGCCGGCATGATAGTCATAGCGGCCAATACGGGAGGAGCATGGAGCCCGATCGGTGATGTCACTACAATCATGCTATGGGTGAAAGGCAATGTCACGGCTCTCGCTCTTATCGAACGTGTTCTTCTGCCTTCAATCGTAGCAATGGTGGTGCCTCTGCTTATAATAAGCCGTTCGCTCAAAGGCACTATTCCTCCGTTCGAACATCCTGTCGAAGACCAGACTCACGGCATGTCGAACGCGGAAAGAATGACTATTTTCTGTCTCGGAGTAGGAGGACTTCTTTTCGTGCCGGTATTCAAAAGCATAACCCATCTTCCTCCGTTTGTCGGAATGCTGTTCGTGCTTGGCGCGCTGTGGCTATACACGGAAATATTCTATAACGGCAAAAGAATCGAACGCCGCAAACAGCACCGTCTTCCACAGGTCATAGCCAGAATCGACATGCCTTCGATTCTTTTCTTCCTCGGTATTCTTCTTGCTGTGGCGGTGCTTGAGGCCACAGGTGTGTTGGCAGCTACAGCCAACTGGCTTGATACCGAAGTCCACAATGTGTACATCATCAACATACTCCTCGGCATCATGTCCTCTATTTTCGACAACGTGCCTCTTGTGGCAGGAGTCATGGGCATGTATCCTCTTGAAGACGTCACTGCCGTAGGCTATGCGGCCAATTTTGTACAGGACGGTATTTTCTGGGAATTCCTCAGCTATTGCGCCGGAGTAGGAGGCAGTCTGCTCATCATCGGTTCGGCGGCAGGCGTCATAGCCATGGGACTTGAGAAAATAAACTTCGGATGGTATCTGAAGCACTTCTCGATCGCGGCATTACTCGGATACCTCGCCGGAGCCGGCGTCTATATCCTCGAGATCCTCCTCTGCTGATCAATACAAATACAGATAAGTCCGCCGAGACCAGACATGTCATTCGGCGGACTTTTATATAGTTGCAAATATAGAAAGGCGTTCCTATACCTCCCTAAAAACTTATTTTTCAATAAAGAATTGGAAAATAAGTTTTTTGATTATAATTCAATTGTAAAGGAATATTCATCAGATGACGGATGACTACCCTTTGGATATGAGCTAAATACCTTATCCTTAATCACTACAAATCCATCGTAGGCTAATTTATATATGACACACTCCATCGATAGATTGTCATCTGAAAAACAGAGGGCAGCACAATGTATTAATACCGTCTTAGGCTGTCCAACATCTATTGACTGCAACTTCAATTCATATACTTCCTCAAATTTGGAATCAGAAAATTGGTTGTATGACTTATTTTCGAATGAAGATGAACTGAGCAAGCATATTTCGGAGATAGTTGAGGCCTGTAGGACGCCTTTGAATTTGTCACGATCTCCAGCAAATGTTATGATGTAAGTGTCTTCTGTACGAGGATAAGTATTAGGTTCTTCTTCACGGCTACATGAAGATATAAGAATCATGCTTATGTAAATAATCGCGTATGAAGTCAATAAATAATACTTTCGAGGAATCCTAATCATAATTTTTGCTATTGTATATAACAGGAAGATATATATCCTATGAACTACTAATGACAATGAATTGGTCAAAGTTAATAAAATCCTCCCGAGTATGCTAGAGTATTTTGGATACAGTTATTCTATTTGCATATCAAGGCAAAAGCGTTACATTTGTATGGGGAATATCACACACGAAGCAAACACTGCGTTAATGTGTTAAATAGTATATTAAAATCAAAAAGAATATCAGGGCATGGATATGATAAAGTTTCTGGATCTGAAGAAAGTTACGGAATCTCACAGAGAAGAGATCGAGAAGGCGACACTGCGTGTCGTAAATTCCGGATGGTATCTTCAGGGNNAGAAGAGAATAAAAATTTCGAACGGGATTTCGCAGAATTCATCGGAACCGGCCATGCCGTAGGATGCGCCAACGGTCTTGATGCCCTTATCCTGATATTCAGAGCATTGATTGAACTGAAACGCCTTAAACCCGGCGACGAGGTGATAGTGCCTGCCAATACCTACATAGCTTCCATACTGTCGATCACGGAAAACGGCCTTGTCCCCGTACTCGTGGAGCCCGACCGAGAATCACTTCAGATTGATCCGGACCTGATCGGACAATCCATCACACCACGTACAAAAGCCATTCTCATTGTGCATCTTTACGGTCGATGCGCATACAATGAGCGTATCGCCGAAATATGCAAAAGACATGATCTTCTCCTTATAGAAGACAACGCACAGGCACACGGATGCCTCTACAGAGACCGACGCACCGGAAGTCTTGGTATCGCTGCCGCCCACAGTTTCTATCCGGGCAAGAATCTCGGCGCACTCGGCGACGGGGGTGCCGTCACTACTTCCGATCCCGAACTTGCCGAGGCCATACGGACGCTTGCCAATTACGGTTCATCGGAGAAGTATATATTCAGATACCAGGGGCGCAACTCTCGCCTTGACGAGATACAGGCCGCTGTCCTCGATGTCAAACTCACGTATCTCGATGAAGACAACGAGAAGAGACGACAGATAGCCCGTATCTATTTTAACGGAATAACCAATCCGGAAGTGGTCTTGCCAGGCAAGGATCTGTATTTCTCACAAGATCCCGCCAAGAAAGCTCCTGTCGACAATGTATATCACATATTCCCCGTTTTGACCGATCACAGAGACAGCCTGCAGTCGTACCTTAAGAAAAACGGAGTACAGACTCTTATCCACTACCCTGTTCCCCCTCACCGTCAGGAATGTTATAAAGACTGGGCCTCGTTGTCGCTTCCTGTCACCGAGTCGATACACGACCGGGAGCTATCCCTTCCCATATCGCCGGTCATGACCGCCGAGGAAGCCCGCAGAGTCGTTGATCTTATCAACAGCTTCGATCCGAAAACAGAAGAAAGTCCAAAATGAAAATACTTATAGCCGGACATGGAGAAACAGGCACCCATCTCGCCGAGATGCTGTCGGTAGAGAATCAGGATGTCATACTGATGGGCTCGGACCGCGAGTTTCTTCAGGAACTCGACGCCTCGTTCAATTTCCAGACCTATTGCGGAAACCCCGTCTCGGCCCACGATCTGAAGGAATGCGGCGCGGCCGACACTGATCTTTTTGTAGCCGTCACACCTGACGAAAACAAAAATATCATAGCGTGCGAGATCGCAAAGGGTATCGGAGCGCGTAAGTGCATCGCCCGTGTCGATAATCCCGAATTATCGAGACCGGACATGACATCGCTCTTCAGCAGACTTGGAGTCGACATGACCATTTATCCCGAAAAAATGGCTGCCAAAACCATCCTGCAGTTCATACGTCACAACTGGGCCACCGACTGGTTCAGTCTTTGCCTCGGCGAACTTCTTGTGGTAGGAGTGCGGGTGCATGAAGGCGATCCTCTGAGCGGGAAGCTACTCCGCGAACTGAAACAGACGCCGAGATTCTTTCACGTCGCGGACATCAAGCGTGGTGAAAAAGTGATAATTCCCCGTGGCGAGGACATGATATGCGCAGGTGATACACTCTATATATCCACGTTGCCCAGATACATCGACAGTCTGCATGAACTGTGCGGATGCAAATCCACCAAAAGCGGCCGCATCATGATCACGGGAGCAGGAAGAGTCACAGAAAATCTGCTTACTTTGCTCGGAAGCGGGGCATCGGTGACTGTAATAGACCCCGACCGTGACAGATGCCGCGAAATGGCTTTCCGCTTTCCCGACGCCATAATAGTAAACGCCCGCTCTAACGATGTCGTCACCATGAAAGAGGAAGGCATAGAACAATGCGGCACCTTTCTGGCCCTGACGGGAAGTTCCGAGACAAATATCGTGGGATGCATGGTGGCTCGTGAACACGGAGTAAGCAAGACTCTTGCCCGCATCGAAGAGTTCCAATACGTCCAGGAAGCCGAAAGCCTCGATATCGACAAGATAGTGAACAAGAAGCAGCTCAACGCAGGCATGGTCATGAACATGCTGCTTGACTCGGATGTCGCCACGACTCAATGTCTGGCCACAGACAAAGCGGAGGTCACTGCCATAGTGGCAAAAGAGGGCTCGCGTATAATCTCGCGGCCTATCCATGAACTGAAGCTGCCTCAGGAACTCACCATAGCCGGGCTCGTACGCGACGGCAAGGGAATGATGGTGGAGGGAAGCACTCGCATCCGGCCCGGCGATCATGTTGTCGTCTTCTTTCTGACGGGATCCCTTTCCAAAGTAATACGTCTTTTCAGATAATCCGACAGTGTCATGGCAACATCGTTACGATTTGGCGCGATAGTCAATATCATCGGAAGGCTTGTGGCGATCGACGCTCTTATATTGCTTATGCCTATGGCCGTAAGTCTCTGTTACGGCGAATCGGACTGGCTGTCATTCCTTATAGCCGCCTGTGCCGCCGCAATTACGGGTTCAGTGGCGATATTCGCCACGCGCCATCGCAGAGAGTCGATAAGAGCTCGCGAGGGATTCATAATAACAGCCTCCATATGGGTGGTGTTCGGTCTGTTCGGAATCATCCCGTTCATGACATGCGAGAACCCTATCGGCTTCACCGACGCGATGTTCGAGATAATATCGGGATATACGACGACCGGCGCGAGTGTGATCCGCGATGTCGAAGCCATGTCTCACGGCATACTGTTCTGGCGTGCCCTGTCGCAATGGATCGGAGGACTCGGAATAATAATGTTCATGCTTGCTCTGCTGCCGGAACTCAACAAGGCCGTCGGCATATCGATGTTCAATGCCGAGGCCACAGGCATAACCCACGACAAGATACATCCCCGCATACGTCAGACCGCGCTGTCGATATGGGCCGTCTATCTCACTCTCACCATCCTTTCGACTGTGATGCTCTGGCTCGGGCCAATGGACTTTTTCGACAGCGTCTGCCATACATTCACGGCAATAGCCACGGGTGGTTTCTCGACCCGCAATGACGGTGTGATGTATTGGCATTCCGACTATGTGCTCACAGTGCTTACGGGGGTGATGTTCATAGGAGGTCTCAATTTCCTGCTGCTTTTCAACGTGTGGAAAGGCGATCTGAAGGGATTGGCCCGTAACGCGGTGATACGGACTTTCATATGGATCATTGTTGCGGCATATCTCATGATGCTCCTCGCCGCCATAATCCGCCAGGAATCCGTCAGCATTGACAATCTGCTGGTATATCCTTTGTTTCACGTGATCTCCGCGATAACCTCCACAGGATTTTCCATAACGGGGGCCGAACAATGGGGGCCGTTCGCATTGTTCCTCACTATCCTTCTGATGCTGTGCGGCTCCTGTGCCGGCTCGACATCAGGAGGCATAAAGGTAGACCGGCTGATGGTGTTGTGGCAGAATCTCAACAATGAAGTAAAAGCCACCGCATTCCCGAGACGTATGTATGTGGTCAGACTGTACGGCAGCGCTCTCAACAACAGTCTTGTGTCAAAAGTGACCGCGTTCACCGCGCTCTATCTTCTCGTCACGTCGGCCGCGACCGCCATNNTTTTCGGCTATTCATTCACGGATTCTCTCTTCATGGTCTGCTCATGCATCGGATGCAACGGTCTCGGTTACGGAGTGACCGGGGCGGAAGGATCGTTCGCCCTTCTTCCGGGGGCCGTAAAATGGTTGCTGACGGCAGTCATGCTCATGGGGCGCCTCGAGATCTTCACTTATCTTGTACTCTTCCTCCCCTCTTTCTGGCGCCACTGACTTCGCGGATTCATCTGACTGTTATATTTCCGGAAAAATAAACGGGGCCGCGTCTCACGACGCAGCCCCGTTGCTGTTAAATTAAATTATGTAGATTGTGCTGTGTTCTTATCTTACAAACACTTTCGCGGTTCGGTTGCCGTAGCGTACCACGTATACGCCGGGCTCCGCAGGGATGGATTCATATCCGTTTACAAGTCCGCCATAGACTTTCATGCCGTCGGCACTCCAGACTGTAACGGCAAGACCGTCTCCGAGAACATTTATATGGCCCTTGCCGCCTTCGACACGGACATTGCCTGACACTCCCTCTGCTCCGGAAGTTTCGACTGTCGCATGCATGGCTTTGGATTCTCCACGGGTATAGACGGCACTTACACTGTAACGGGTGTCATCTTTCCCGGCAGTGGCTCCGGAATCAGTGAATGCAGTGGCTTTCAAGGGTTCCGCATTGGTCCTGACTCCATCTACGTAGAGGTTATATCCGCTGAGCTGCAGGTTCGAGCCGTTGGCGGGGATATAGGTGATATCATCGACAAAGAGCATGAATGCGTCGATCGACGTGCATCGTATCGCGAAATATCGTGTGCCTTCGGGCACGTCAAAGCTATATTTCGTCCATGCCACAGGCACGGAACTTACCGTCTGCAGACGGGTAAAGTCCTCCACATCCGTTCCTGTCGTCGAGTAAAGGAACTGGAATCTCTCGTGGGTCTCGCCGTTGCCATAGCTGCGAGCATAGAATTCCACTGTCTGGGCCTTCTCGTTGAGCCAGGGAGAGATGATCCAGTCATCACAAGGCACCGGAGCATCGGCGGTAATATTGAGAGTATACATCTGGGCAAGATATTTTGTACCGCTCTGTGCGGCATACGATGTATTGCCGTTGAATACGGGATGCGCGGCGTCCATCACCCAGAAACCCTGTTGCGATCCGGTCTGGATTCCGGGAAGTTCCACACCTCTGAGACCTCCGAGATNNGTACTCCGAGATATCCCTTGTCTTCGTCGAGAAGAGTCCAGTTGCCATACTCGGTCGGGAAAACGGTCTGCGTGTCGGCATCCTCGAATGTCTCTGTCACTTTCGTGTCCGTATCCGACATTTTCTCGGGTTCGGTCCAGTTCAGCTCCACGGTATTGGCATCTACCCGGCGAGCCGAGAGATCACGTACTCCGGGAAGATCCATACGNNGCTTCGCTGCGGTCGTTATCCGGCTGCTGGTCGGCTGCACAGACTATCTCCGCATAGTAGACATTGTTGTCTTCATCCGATGCATTCAGATTCTGTCTGAATATGAACTGTGTGGACTTTCCGGCCTCAATGGCTTTACCGTCGAGTTCGGCAATTCTGACGGCGTTGCGCCAGAGAGCCACGGTATAGGCGGCGCCTGCGGAGAGACGTCCGGCGTTCTCCACCTCTACAGTGATATCAAATTCCGAATCAGGATCCGCCACTTTGGGGGCGCTTATCGACACGACTCCCAGATCGGTATCCTTGCGGTCGGTTATCGTGACAAGATCCACGAGAGTGTAGAGATAAGATTTAGTGACAGCATCGAAAGCGAGCTGTACGGTCTTGCCCGCACATGAAGTCAGATCGACGGTAGCCTTTGCCCAACCGCGTATTCCGTCGGCGACATCGTTCACCACAAGGGTCTCTATCGGAACAAAGCCTTTTCCGTCGCCGCAGTCGGCAAGGATCGTGATTTCATTGGTATCCTGCACACCGTCGGCATTCTGAAGATTGAACGTATAGAATGTCAATGTCGGATGATCAAGCTCCGTAAGATCTATGCGACCGGTGAAGAGTCGTGCGGCATCGCCTACGGCAGGACCGTACATTCCTATCATTCCGTTGTCGGAATCATAGCTCTTCACGCCCATCGAGAAGCTCTGGTCTCCGAAATTCTGCCATGCCCCGTTGGTATCGTCAAGAGGATGCGCGGCCATTATGTGTTCCAGACCTCCGTTTGCGAACGATTCGGTCCATGGAAGTCTGTCAGGCGAACCGACAGCGATCATGTCCGTGATATTGCCTCCCGAATAACCTGCCTCGGCATGCGCGAACACCGCATACTGGAAGAATTCCTGTTCCTTTTCGGGATTATCAAGAGGATTGTAGGTATATGATGTGTCTTTCAGGCCTCCTGCCACAAATTCCTGCTCTGCGCCGACAAGACGGACAATCAGGTAGGTTATCTCGTCAGCGGGGATTGGCTTGCCGTCGATATCATTTACCGAAGGTGTCCATGTTATTGTCACATTTCCCGTCGAACCTTCGGTGACAGCCTTGACATCAGTCGGAGCTTCGGGCACATTAAGACCTACATGCACTTCCGTCTCCACGGGTCTGCCCTCGGTATCGCCGTTATATGCCACTACCGTGAATTTATGCAGACCGCTTGTCGGAATATCTAGATCCACACTTATTTCCTGACCCGGATTGACATCCGTGATCGTATGCAGCGGTTGCCCGTCGAGACTTATCACGATTCTGTCAAGGAACGGCAGCGGTTCTCCCTGCAGGTCGGTCGAGGGTGCGGTAAAGGCCACAGTCGCTTTTTTCTCACCTTCGGGCCAGGGCGTGACGGTAAGGCCGGTGACAGCGTCGGGCGACATCGCGTCGATAGGCTCGGAAATGGTAAGATTATCAAGCAAAAGGAAATAGGCGTTTTCAGGAGTATTATAATGAATTCCGATATAGTACACGCCGTCTTCCGCTACCGAGAAATACTCTTCGAACGGCACAGTCATCATGAAGCTCGCCGTGCTGACTTCGGCACCTGTAAGGAATGTATCGGTCATGGCCTCGACATCGGGAGCGTTTCCGACAGCGACCTCGAATGTCTCTGTCCATGTCGATCCCATCGATGCCGCGGAAATTCCGAATTTATAGAATTTACCACCTTCGAGTCTTATGGCGGGTGTGATCAGCCATTCGTCCGCATGTGAATCTTCCGAGCCATAGACGGGCCCCATACCCTGCGCCATGCCTACGAACGATCCCCAGGTGCGGCCGTCGCCGTTGCCGTCGATCGCGGTGTAGCTTTCAAGGTAGCCCATATCGGAGAAATCATCGGTGTAGGGAGGCACGATATTTCCGAGACCGACACCGTTGGTATTTACGGTCATGGACTTATATCCGGCATATTCCGCCTGGACGGCATATTTGTACTTTATGAATGATTCCGGAACGGCTACGGCGTCCGTAACGCTTGTCTCACTGATGCCGTCGGCGACAACGACATTGTCGGGCATACGTGTAACGGTATATCTCACCTCCGACGGATTGATATAACCGCCGTTCGCACTTCCGACAGGAGCGTTCCATGTCACCGTAAAAACGCCGTCAGCATATTCCGCCTTGGCGCCTGTGACTCCGGCGGGAGCATCTGCGCCTATGAACCGTTCTGTTTCCGCTTTCGGGCTATCTCCCTCGGAGTTCGAACATATAAGCGTGAATTTGTAGCGTCCGGGGGCCGCGACAGAAAATTCCGGAGTCCGGACAGAAGTCGCTCCATATGTCGTGGTGCCCGAGGCAAGGGTCTCCCCGGCAAGCATCACGCGGTAATCGACATTGCCCGAGCCCTCTTCTCCGCGAAATAGTGTGGCGGGAGCGTCAAAGACAAGTGTTCCCGACAGATCTCCGTCGGTGAAATCAAGACTCAGGTTCGTCGGGGCGGCGGGAGCACGGTCCTCCGCAGCAGGAGGCATGACATAAAGAGCATAGATCTCTTCGGCATTGGGGAAATCAAAGAGTTTGACGGCTGCGCCTGTCTCGGTGTTTATCTCACAAAGAAATCCCGATGTATCGGTAGATACCGTCCAGTAGAGTTTTCCTGTCTTGTGATCGAAAGTGGCCGACGAAAGATTCTGCGGCACATAGCCCGTGGCTCCGATGCGGGTGACCGAACCGTTGGATTTGTCCACTTTAAGCAGATCGCCCTCCATATCTATGGCAAACATATTGCCGGACTTGTCTGCGGCTATGGCATTCCAGGCAGCAGGCAGGGCGCTGATAGTGGTGCGTTCGCCTTCGGCGAAGTCCACTGTACCGAACTCATATCCGTCGGCGGCATCGTTTGTAAAGCAACCGTAGACGAGGCCGTCGGCAGGGTTATATGTAAGGTCGGTCGACATGAAACGTTGCGAAAGCATGAACGGAGTTCCGTTCCTCATCTGCCATGTCTCAGTATCATAAGGAAAAGCGTAAAAAATATTCTGTCCCGGATAGGAATACTGAAGCGTGACATAATAAGTGTCATCTGTTCCGTAACCACCGCCCGGCGTACACATGCCGGCCGAGAGGGAAACGGTGCTGACAGGAGTCAGAGAACCGTCGCCCGAGATAGAGTTAAGAACCGTGGAGGGAGGGGCGAACACCATGCCTTTGATATCGGGGACGTATTCGATATATTCCTTCATCGGGGCCCGCACAGGCGCCTCACGGAACGATACCGTACCTGAAAACGGAGATGACAGCACATTGCCGAAACCCGTTTTCACACGAGGAGCCACATAGCCGCGTCTGGCAGACGAGGCAAGTTGCTCCGCAGGATTCGCCCCCTTTTGTTCCACGGCTTTGCTGTCGTACTGCGCGTGGATAGCGACAGCCGCGGCAAGCAACATGGCTGCAGGAAGCATGGTTCTGAAAAGTTTCTTCATAAGTCTGAAATTATGAGATTATGGTTGTTGGTTGGAGAGCACTTCGGATTTCGGCCGTAAATTTATATCATTTTCCCCGGTTTCAAAATCAGAAGAGGGGTTAAATAAGGAGGACAAGCTATCAAAAATCTTGCAAAAGATGTTAAATTGATGTAAATTTGCAATATTGAAGACTGAAAAGGGAATATGAAAGGAAAGTTGAGATTTCTCCTGCCGACCATGATGACGGTTCTCCTTACGCTGCTTTTTTCCGGCTGCGGAGGGGAGAAAGCCGACAGCGGCGCCATGCCGTGGAACACCGGAGACTCCCGTATCGACTCTCTGCTTGACCTTGCCGATGCGATCGAGATAGCTGATGTCTATGACAGCGAACGGCTGCGGCGGACACTTGTGAGCATTGATTCTATAGCATCTTCCCGCAAAAGCTCTCCCGGTATATCGGCCGGAGGAACATACGCGCGGAGCCGCCTTCAGGAATTCGAAGACAATCCGGACGATGTGCATCTCCTCGACAGCATGGCGCTTTCACGGATAAAAGATACTCCTCATCCCTATCTGAGATCAAGGCTCTTATTGCACATGGCAATCAACGAGCCTGATCTCGAAAAAAAGACCGATATTCTTTTCGGAATACTCCCGGCGTTTATTGATGCGCGCGACAGCATGCGTGTGGTCGAGACCCTATATGAGCTCAATATGGCGTACGGACGTGTCTGGGACGGTCCTACCCAGATCGAATATCTCAACGAAATAATCCGTTACGTACCTGACAGTCTTCCTGCCTTGAAAGCCATCATGCACAGCAATATCATAAGACTGGAACGCAACCGTGCCGACACGGCAGCCTATCTCGCCACACTCGACAGTATGCGGCTCGAACGCGGACTAATGCATCTCGCGCCCCCTCTGGGCATAATTGTCTATTCGGATCTTTACCGTCTGCGTGGAAATGAAAAGGATCTGGACACGGCGGGATATTATGCTGACAGACTACTGATCGAACATGATGCGGAACGTGTCTACCGCATACAGTGTCTGGCACGTGCCATAGAAGCGAAGCGGCCTGATTCCGCCTCGATCCATGCTGATATTATCGCAAAGCGCATAAGCGACAACGACGACGGCATAGACATGGAGTCCATGCGTGCGCTGATACCATATTATGAGTTTGTCAACGACAAGGAAAATGCCGACAGCATGCGGCGCCGTCTCGCATCGGCCCGGCGCAGTGCGGATGCATATGAAAGGGCGTTGAAGATGGCCCGCATGAATGCGGACAGACGCATAGCGGAGTTCAGGGATTACAGTGAAAGCAGCAATTCACGCCGCCACCTGCGGGCGGTAGCGATTACCGTAGGCATCGTGCTTCTTGTCGTTGCGGGGCCTACGGTCTGGCTCATAGTCTACCTGCGCCGGCGCCACAGGCAGGAGGACTCGGTGCTTATAAATGATCTTGAGAACACCAAACGGCGCCTTACAGTGGCGCAGATGCGCACAGCCGAGAAGGAACGCGCCATCAGTTCCGTTCTTGAGGAACTTGACAACAATTCCGAGAAAAGCACCGATGATCCGATCATATCAGCCGCTCTGAAACAGAAACTTAAATTACACCTTACTGGGGATGATCAGTGGGAAAGATTCTCAGCGATATTCACAGAGATGCGCCCCGGTTTTGTCGACAATCTCAAACGCGAGTTTCCGCAACTGACCAAGGGAGACATACGGCTCTGCTGCCTGCTGGATATGGGCCTTGAGACCAAACATATAGCACAATTGCTGATGATACGTCCCGAATCCGTCAAAAAACACCGCCAGAGATTGCGCGCCAAATTCGGCATCACCCCGGACGTCCCATGGGACGCATTCCTCGCCAACTTCTGACCATCGACCTTTAGTTTTGGGCAAGCCCGCATACGTGCATGCGTAATCCAAGCCGACTGCAAGTTTGGAATCTACAAAAATAATGACTGATCAAACACAATTATAAGAATGTGTCATAATTGATCTTATGTATATGACATGTCAGATCTCGATTATGACACACTCTCCTCATGGATTAATAACGCTTCAAGTAAGATTCTCCTATCTGATTGTTATTTTTTGAGTTTTCAATATCGTTATGCCGTCAGACACAGACACGAGATATATTCCGTTCGACAGACCTGACGGTGTGTATATACCGCTTTCAACGGGCGACGAGCATATAGTACGTCCCGAAAGGTCGGACAAATTTATATGGCAGCAGGTTTCCACTCCGTCGACAAGTATATTTCCATTTCTATATGATATGGTTATACCGTCATTGTCACCGACAGTCATGTTGACACCCGCCTCGCTTGGATTCACGACGGCACGGACATTCGATCCGCTTGCCCTTCGACAATCCGAGGTCTGCAAATTTGTGTCAGTTTGAACCAATATGGAAAGTGCGCGATTGCTCGGCTCAATCGGTCTGCCATTATACCCGAATTCCGGAACCAATACTCCGGACCAGAAAGAAGAATCAAGGCCATCGAAAAAATCCGGTTCGCCATACCACAAAGGGCCGACGCTATTGATCGCCAAAAATATACTATGTTCGTTAGGGCCATATACACGGCAGCCCCTGACACCGTTTTCTGTAATATATTTGTTCCAGCACATCATTCTGAGTTCATACAGCTCCTCATCGTTCGGTAATCTCCAGCCGCTTCCCCACTGATGCCGGGCAGCGTCATATTCTGTCCCGCAGATATTATTGCCTATTTCTTCCAGAACAGCCCATTCCCCATTGTTTGGATCTATTTCATAACCTTCGAAGAACTTGTAGTTTTCCCACGTGAAGTCATCTTTAGGCTCTACCTCGCCCCATGCGAAGTAGGCTCCTCCCTCGTAGGGAGAGGTTGCTCCTACATTATATGTAGCCCATAATGTACCGCTCGGAAGTCCGAGATCCACATATTCATGTCCGCCGATGATACCGTCCGGCTCACTTGGAGCAGGGGGCTGTGGATCTTCGGCATTTGCAGGAATTGCGATTGTGGCAAAAAGCCCCAACAAGATTCTTTTTATTTTAGCCTCCATAACCTTACCATATGATTTTGTGACCGTTACGGATATATACGGATCCGCTCTGCGGATTATGGATACGGTTCCCGAACAAGTCATAGAGAGGAGAGACATCTTCCGCGTCATCCGTCACCGACGCCACACCGCTCGGCGCGTTGAATCCGTATGACTGACGCGAATTGAACACCGGGTCACCGTCGATAGCGACAAGCATTCCTTCCGGTATCACAAAAGTATATCCTTTCATCGGTTCAAGTTGATAGCCCCCGAAATCGGCATATATCTCCGAACAGTTTATCATCGTATTGACATGAAGGTCCTCCTGTACCAGACACTCTTCGGTCTCTACGTCAAGCAGTAGCATCTTGGCGCCGTCGAGAGTCCATACCATTCTGTTGAAATGGAAGGCCACGATACCGAGACGGTTTTCACTGTCGACTTCTATTCGGCAACCGTCATAATTGATAGGATCCGGCTGTGGCTCATATCCTCCCGTGAAGTCTATGCGCACCTCGCGGTTTACTATATCTGTCCGATAGCATGATGACACACTCCCGGCCGGAAGTACCAGAGAATATTCCACATCCTTGTCGAATTTCTTTTCCTCGCCGAAATCAACATATGCCTGCCCGAGATCCCAGTCCCAGCCCACATGCGCGGGGTAACGGCCTTCCTCCTCGCCATCGCGGTAAAGTATCCATTCCGGTTCACCGACAGGATCTGTCTCGAATCTCCAGTACACCCATATACTGCGTAATGACGTCACGATCTGACCCGGTTTTATGTCCGGATCCCATATGTCACCGAGATCAGCTGGAACTGCAAAAGGCACCTCTATAAGACCGGTGGTCAGATCAGGATCTGTTTCCGAAACTATTGACTGCGGTTCCACCACAAGCGTATAGTCCTTGCCGAGTGGCAGATTAGTCTTGTCGAAAAGGACATTCACCCACCCCTGGGTACGCTTCTCGCCTACATAGTTGGACACTTCGAAAGACGTCGCCTCGATCACTGTCTCATCCCCGCAGGTCACATAGGCTTTTGCTGACTCGCCGAGCCTGACACCGCCGTCGAACGAGAACGACACGAATTCAAGCGGATGCACAAACGGACGGTCTCCGATGGTGCATTGTTCCGGAATCAGATCTGTAGCCTGCGACTGCAACGGCAACAACGCTGCCGCGATCGCGATAATTGTAGAATACCTCATAACTTTCAAGTTTTTAAAGTTAGACATTATATCATGGTTTGTAATTCTCTGATCTGATTCCGGATATTGGAGTTATTGTCAGTCGGTCAACTCGAACAGGAACGTGCATTCCGTACCTGCGGTTGTCTTTACTTCGACCGAATAGCTGCCGTTCTCTCCTGACACCGGAAAAACAAGATTGTCGCTGCAACTGAGTCTGTAAAGACGGCCCTTCCTGTTGTCGGGCGACTTTATGAGCACTCTTATCTCGCCCTGATCGGACGATACTCCCAGCACGATCTTTCGTTGCCAGTAGAAACAGAATATATCCGTTCCGTTTCCCTCGGTAGTGGGACGGAAACGTCCCGTACTTATAGGTATGTTAACAGGGTCTTTCGACCTTTTAGACACCGTGGTCTTTTTCGTGCCTGTGGTCTTTCCCCTGATTACATTCTTCAATAATGCCGGTGTGTCGTCCGCCGCAACGCATATTGGAATGCTTCCGGTCAGAACCGATGCCGACAACAAAAATATTGTTTTTCGCATGATGATTATTTTTAAAGGTACCTTCACCGTCAGAATCCGCATCATGACCTTCCTGACGACACTGCAAAGATAGTGCGGCTTTTCAACTTTTCCAAATCCCCGGCACTTTCCAAAATAAATTATATTTTCCACTCAGTCAAGCATTTTAACACTTTGTTAGTTTTTAACCGCACTTTCCTAACACTGCCGTCCGACCATTCTGCCGGAGTTATGCGATCGTACAAGAATCCAAACTCAATATTAATAAATATTAATTTTGTTAAAATATGTAAATTTATTCTTTATTGCAGATTAAACTCCGATTCTTTGACGGGGATAAAAATAATGTTGTATATTTGCGACATGAGACCATATCGTATTTCACGGACCGTTTTGGAGACTGTTGTGGCGATAGCTGCGATCTTCCCGCTATGCTGCTGCTCCGACAGAGGCTCTTTTTCCAAAAAGAAGGCCTGCGACACATTGCTCNNAAAGCTCACATTGTATTTGAAGATACGGCCGCCATTGAGGAGGCTATAAGATATTTCCGTTCAGACGGCGACAGGGTGCATGAAGTGGAGGCCCGGTATTATTCGGGACTCGCAGCGTTCAATGCCGGAAGGACACACAAGGCGGTCGAGGAGGCCCTGACAGCCATAGACCTTATCGGCAGAAACGGAAACGCACTTTTTAAAGCCCGTGCACATGAACTGCTTGCGGATGCCTACAGAAGCGTATTCAATCTCAAAGAGGCGAGAATCCACCGTCGGAACGCTGCGGAAACATATGAGAATTCCGGTTACCGCAATAATGCGTTCTATGCCACCATGGATCTTGCGAGCGAATTCTCACATGAAGACAACGATTCCGCACATATGCTCATGAAAAAGGCCCTCTCCCTGACCTCGGACGACAGCATGGAAATGGCGCACTATAACTTCCTGTATGCCAAAGCTCTGGGGCATTTCAGGGCCATAGGAAGCGATATGCGGAAAGAGATGATGAATTCCGCCGATTCCGTACACATCGGCGAGATATATTATCGCAATGCGATGCCCGACAGCGCGCACGCATATTTCAACACTCCGGAAGCGCAAAACGACATACAATATTGGGAATGTATGGCCGACATGCATGAACGGGACAAGAATTATAATCTTGCGCTTGAAGCCGGCAAACATATTCGTGATCTTGAATACGACAAGGCAGGAACGTCTCTGTCGAATTCGCTTGAATTCGTGGAGCGCACATTCTATGAAAGGAAAGCCCGCGACGCCCGGGAAAAGCACCGGCGTCTACTGATAGTCACGACAGTCTGTGCAGCCATATTGCTGCTCGCGCTTCTTGCCGCGCTGTTGTTCAGATATTACCGGAAGTCGAAAACCCTCAAGGCGGAAAACGAGATAAAAGATGTAGCCCTGATTGCAGGGGCTCAGCATGTCATGCCTGAAACCGACAAGCCCACACCGGGCGAAGAGAACGACAATGACAGATGGGCCAATGTGATACTCGATTTCTACATGCAGAAACTAAACCAGATAAGCCGTGAATATTTCAAAGTTACGGATGAAACCGAGTTACATGATATCGAGGATGAGTTCAACCGCGAGCTAAGGTCGTTGCGAAGCGGTGATATATTCGATGAAATAGAAAAGAGACTCAACGAGCGCAACGACGGGATCGCCACAAAGATACGCAGACAGTTCCCGAAATTCAACGAACAGTATGTGCGGCTGATGCTCTGCTCTTTAGCAGGCTTGTCAAGTCAGTCCATATGTCTGTTGCTGTCGATAGGGAAAGGCAATTATTACATGATGTGGACTCGGATACGTGCCCGTATCCGTGCCTCGGAAGTTCCTGACAAAGCGCTCTTCGAACGCCTTTTCCTCAAACGCAGCGGCACTCCGGCTTAAAAACCGGAGTGCCGACATATATGATACAAAGTTCTACAGCCAGAGGTTGACCTGGACCGATGGAACCGTAAACCATGACGATAACGGTTGCCATGCCGGTGCGAGAACCTGCACCGCACCGTATCGGTTGGCATAAGGATAAAGGTAGCGGGTGTAATATCGGCCCTTTTTGAAATAACGCACTACATAGGTGTTGTTATCAACCTGCCACACGCTTACATTACGGGCGCCTCGTGCGGCACGGCTCACCATATGTCCCAGACGATCAGGATAGCGGTGTCCCGGCGGCATCATCGCAGGCCGGTGATGAGGAGGAGGTGGTGGCGTGGGACGTCCGTATGATCCGGGACGCGGGGCGGAATTCCCCGGATGTCTGTAGTCTCCATGTCCAGGCCCCTTGTGATCATGTTTGTTTCTATTGTCTTTATGGCCGTTGTCAGGACGACGATTGCCGTTGTCATGCCGGTTATGATTCCGGTTGCCTGACTGACGGTGGTTGTCTCGCTGTTCATGCCGTTCATGGCGCTCTCCGCGGGGTGTTCCGGCGGCGTAACCTGAAAATCCCCCTGCCGTAAGAAGGATTGAGAGGCCTATTGTTATAATCAGATTTCTCATGATGACACGTTTTATAATTCATAATCAAACTTTAAGATAAAATATCATCTCATTTTGTCAGATTTTCCATCTTATTTTATACATAAGACAGCCGCTCTCGCCAATGGTTTGATTCGCCCGAAACAAAAAGCCTCTGTCACCGCCACTCCCTCGGCCGCGTTAGCGGCGACTGACGCCGGATTAAATAAAAAAATCGCAACTGATCGATATCGACCAGTTGCGATTGCTGTCGGTTGTCTTACCAGGATTCGAACCTGGACAGGCAGAACCAAAAACTGCAGTGCTACCATTACACCATAAGACAATCCTGTATGCTTCAGAGCTTTCCGGCTCTATGACATCCGTGGCTATTAGGCCATGACTCTCGAAGCATTTGCAAAATTAATATTTTTTCGCGAAACCACCAAATTATTTCTTCATGGTGAAGTGACGGGAAGCAAGCCGGTAACCGTCGCAGAATACCTCCACCGTATAATCTCCCGGAGTCAGAGTAGTGTTCACATCCCAATATATCGACACAGACATCTCCTCGTTGGCATACTCCACCTGACGTGAGGCTGTCGACTGTACGCTCTGGCCATCGATCTTGAAATTACCGCCGGCACCGAGCAACGCGCCTTCGGGCGATATGATACGCATATAGAATGTCTTCATACCCGGAGCGGCCGTATTATTGGGACTGACAGTAAAGCTGACACCAAGCTGGCGTGCCTTGGTTATATTCTTTTCCACCTTTCCTTTTTTATTATATGCATGGAAAGACACTCCGGTAATGTTCAGTTTCTTCGCCAGCTGCACGGTCTGCGTGAGCTCACGGTTGGTCGTAGTGGCCTGTGTCACCTGATTCGACAGCTGCTCGTTGCGTTGCTGTACCTGTTCGATCTCCTGCTTGAGACCGGCATTCTCCTCTCCCAGACGTTTTATCTCTTCAAGATAATGACGTACGATATTTTTAAGAGTGGCGATCTCGCCTTCAAGCTGTTTGATTTTTGCGCGGCTCGCGCTGAGATCCTTGCTGTGACTGCGTTTCTCCTCGTTGAGTTCGCGAATCAGACCCTCGACCTTCATGCGCGCCTCATTGTATTTCTGCACAAGCGAGTCATTCTTAAGATAGACCTGCTGGCCCTCATACTGGTTGAAATCGGCATTCAGCTGGTTAAACTCATTTGTCAGCAGAAGCTGGTCGTTGGCTATGGCAAGACTGTCGGCCCGTGCCGTAGCCTCGTTGACGGCCTGGGTGTTGCTGTTGTTGCGTACTATAAGTACGACCACAAGGGCTATCAGCGCGGCCAGAACGGAGATAGCGGCGATAAGTATTGTCTTAAATTTCTTGTTCATAAGGCTTATTTATGCTGCAAAGATAACCAATTGTGACGAAATTGCCAAATCGGACAGACGTAGTGTCCATTATCATTTATTCTTCATAGCTGTCTATATCTTTGCGGAGCCGTTCCTACAAAGAAAACCGGAGATTCCAATGGAATCTCCGGCATCTTTAAATTGACTTTCGTCAGGCTGTTCTCAGCGGCGATTATTTTGCGCTGTCAGCGGGAGCCTCAACAACCTCAGCGGCAGCAGCCTCAACGATAGTCTCAGTACCGTTAGCTGTGTCAACTGCAGTGTCAACTACAACCTCTTCTGCTACCATAGTGTCAGTGTCAACTGCTTCAGCAGCCTTGTTGCCGCCACAAGATACGAGTGCTACGCTAAAAAGAACAGCGAGCGAGTAAACTAATTTCTTCATCTCTTTAAATTTTAAAATAATAAAACAATGTATTTGCTATCAAAAACGATGCAAAGGTAATATAAATTTCATTTACATCGCAACTTTTCTGCTTTTTTTTTCTCGTTTTTTCACATTTGGCCCAAATTTTAACATTTTTAAGTTAAAATCGGGCCAAATTTTATATTAAAAGGTCAAAAACGGATGCAATCAACGCACCACCACTTTGGCAGTCTTCCCGGCGGCACGCACCACATATGTGCCGGCATCGACCGTGATGTCGGAATCTCCGGAGCCGGAAGCTACATTCACTCCGTCCGGAGTATAAACATTGACGGGGCCGTCACAGTTCACTACGCGGATACCACCCGTCACCGCGAATATACGGGTCGCCTCGAGCGCGTCGGAGACTATGCCTTCCACACCCGAGAGATTGTTTGTGGCGATGACCGCATAGCAGTTTGCCTCGACTGTCACCTTCTTGGCTGCAGCGTCAAACGCCGGTTCGGAATCAAAACTCTTCGAGGCAACATAATACGCCGAGTTATTGTCCGAACGGAAGTCAATCTCCATGTCAATCGATTTGCCGGGATTTGGATTGATCACCACATAAAGTTCCTTGTCAGCGGTTCTGGCCTTTATATAACGGCCGGTAGCCCACGATCCGAGATTGAAAGTATAGTCAGCCGTCTCGGCAAAAAGATCAGGATGACTAAGACGCAGACCGATCATCTCCGAATAAGATTTTACCAGTCCGGCGTTGTCGGGATCCTCGAGAAGATCCCAGCAGACGATCTTCGGACTCGTGTTGTTGCCTCCTGTCGCATCTTTTGTATTCTGTGCGTTGCCCATCTCCGAAAACTGCCAGATCATGTGCGAGCCGGGCACGAGGATCATCTGTGCGGCGGCTGCACCGAGACGCTGCATGCTGACCTTATGGTTACCCTTGATACCTGCCGCGCCCCACTGGTCCTGCTTGTAGGCCAGACGCTGCTCGTCATGACTTTCGAGATATGCCACCGTACTTCCTGCTGTCCGGCTGTCCCTGACAGCCCACATGCGGTTGAGGCTTGCCTTCGACGAATAACCCATGGCATATTCGCAGCCTGCGTCATTGACATTCGCCCAGTTCAGCTCGCCGTCGGCAGCCATTTCATTCTCCTCTTTGGCGCCGGCGAGATTCTCGTTGATGAAATAAGCGTCGGGATTTACCTCGCGCATGGCGTCGTGCAGACGTTTCATGCGTGCCACACGCGACGCGTTATATGCGTTTGTTCCGGAGTCACTGCTGTTGGCATAGGAGGTATTGTCGCCAAGGCCTTTCACGAGGTCGAAGCGGAAACCGTCCACCTTATATTCGCTAAGCCAGAACTTCAGCATGTCATCCCACTGCTGAGCTACCAGCGGATAACCCTGATTCCAGTCATTGAGCACACTGTAGGCATGGGGCGCCGTCTGGTTGTAGAACGGATTTGAGCGGATAGGATACATCTGATACCAGGGATGCAGACCGTCCGACTGGTTAAACACCACGTCGAGTATCACGGCCATGCCGAGTTCATGACATCTGTCGATAAATNNCCTTATAATCCTGCGGAGTGCCGTAGGCCTTGTCTATGGCGAAATAGAAGTTGGGATTGTAACCCCACGAATTGTTTCCATTGAACTCGTTGATCGGAAGAAGCTCGATGGCATTCACGCCAAGTTCCTTCAGGTAGGGGAGTTTATCCATGGCCAGACGGACATTGCCGTTGCCTCTCGCCTCACCTTCCGTACCGGTGAAATCACGGAACAGAAGCTCATATATGACAAGATTGTCTTTTGACGCTCCCTTGAATTTCTCTATGTTCCATTTGTAGTCGAGCAGACCGTCGGCATGCCATGCCACAAGAGTGTTGGAAGGCACGAGGCCCTCCGGATAAGCCGGCTTGCCGGGATATACCTCTTCCGAAATATATTTGTCATTGTAGGGATCAAGCACAAGTCTCGCATAGGGATCGCCTACCGCTTTGGTACCGTCTACCATATAATAATAACCGAACTCAGTTCCGGTTACGGAAGCCGGTATAGTCGTCTTGAAATAGCGGAATGTCGCGCCTTCGATCTCTTTGTCTACATAATCCATCACATAGTCATTGCTGCCTATATATCCGTCCCATGATCCGATCACGATCACCGATTCTTTCTCCGGAGCGGCAAGACAGAATGTGTATGATCCGTCTACATTTTTCGTAAGTCCCATCGGAGGCACCGTCTTGTCGGCAGCCGCCACAGACTCGCGCACATATATTATAGGTATGGACTTCTCAAGGGTCTTGCCTCCGGCCGTCGCTACGGCCTTTACTGTATAATTGCCCTGCTGTTCGAACTTATAGACGCATTGCAGGCTTTTCGATGATGACGCATCACCGATTTTACTGTCATTCACATATATGGCGATATCAGCCTCTTCGGTAGTGGATGCAGTGAAACGGACGCTTGTCGGAGCGCATATGACACTTCCCTGACGTGTGGTGCTGAAAGCCAGCTGGAATCCACTGTCGAGCACATCTATAAATATATCTTTGCCATCCGTGTCCTTACCCTCTTTTGTGCCGCCTGTGTTGCGGAAAACGAAACATAGTTTTTTGACAGTCTCTGTCGGAGCGACACCGTAGAACTCGCGAATATCTCCGATATTGAGCTTCCAGAGATCCTTGCTGACATACTCGAGCTGATATTTGGGAAGATCCTCATCCCACGCAGGCGCATATTTCCATTCTGTCGTCACGCCGTCGTTATCCACCACATTCACGCCCGTATGGGCGTAGATGTGCGTGTCGGCGGGTAGGCCTGCAAGGCCTTTGTTTCCTTCATCGGCATGGAAATATACGACAACGTTCCCGGAATCCTCCTGAAGCGGATCGGGTACCGTGGTGACAACCTGCGCGCGGAGTGCCGGAACGGACGCCAGTATGCAGATCAACATCAATAAGAAAGTTTTTTTCATAAGGTCAACTAATATTTGATTTTGATTAATGTTACACACAGGTCGGTTCATTCCTCTTCTGCATCTTCAGGAATGTAGGAAAGCTCGCGCATCTCCTTGTAGTCGGTCCAGTCCGGATCCGACTGCGCCTCGATCTCAAAAGGCACTGTCTCGCCGATATCCTCGAGAGCACGGTTGAACACCTTGTTGAATATTCCGAGATTTCCAGTATAGAAAAGCCAGTCGCGCGAGCCTTCTCCCGTATAAATGGCCACCATATAGGCGGCTTTGTCCTTACGGAATGTCTCCTCGAAAGCATCGGTCACGCGGCCCATCAGTTCCGCGTCGGCCTCGTCGGGGAAACCGTCGGGAAGGGAATTATATTTCCATGACACCCGTATGAGATAAGGGAATTTCCCCGATCCGATCACCTTGTCGAGATGATCGCGGCCTGTCACTATCACTGTCTTGCCTCCGTCACCCTCCATAGGGGCGCTCCACCATCGTTCAGCCATGAGTCATTTATTTTTTACGGCTTTTCTCCGCAATCAGGGGCACTTCTATCACCGGAGTCTCGAAATATGCGCCCGGTCTGAAACAATGAACCTTGAAAAATTTTGTCAGGTCTTTTTTGCGAGACACGCTCAGAGGTGTCTTTATCTCGAAAGGCTTGTCCTGCTTGCAGGCGATGGCCTGGAATACAAATCTCTCGAACTCTCCGATTGTCGCCTGAGTGTACGATCCGAACGTAACCACTTCATTAGGGGCCGATTCGCCTCTCGCGACTATCGTCCATCCGCTTTCCGCATCACGTTTCAGCAACTGCCATGTAAGAAAATAATTCGAATCGTTCACAAGCAGTGCGTCGATCCGCGTTGTGGAAAGCCGCTTTATATCGGCCGGCTCGAAGGCAAGCGTCACGGTCATGTCGTCGCCATACTCGGTTTCCTCGATCGGGAAGTCCTCCGGCGCGGGAGCGGGTGCTGCAACTTTGGGTGCGACAGCCGGTTCCGGCTTCTCGCGCTTGTCGGTTCTGCCGACGTCAAACGCCTTCTGGTCGAACATCATGCGTCCCGGACCGTCGGGCGNNGGCGTATGCCCTGCGGGAAGCACCACCACAAGGTCGCTGACCTGCACCGGTGTCTCGAAGCCATCGTCATCGACATAGGCTATGCGTCCCTCGACGCGGGTCACCTTGCCGCCTCCGACAGCATTAAGATATCTTACGGTATCACCTTTCTGTATCATTCCTCTCTATTGGTTTCTTCTTCGTTTTCAATATCCCTGACAGACTCGTAGGCATCGACTATGCGCTGCACAAGCGGATGTCTGACAATATCTTTCTTTTCATATTCTATCACTCCTATCCCCTTCACATTGCGGAGTATGCGCAATGCCGACAGGAGTCCGCTGCGGGTGGAGCGGGGCAGGTCTATCTGCGTCACGTCGCCGGTCACCACCATTTTTGAATTCATGCCCAGGCGTGTCAGAAACATCTTCATCTGCTGCGTGGTGGTATTCTGCGCCTCGTCAAGTATGATGACAGCATCGTTGAGCGTCCGTCCGCGCATGAACGCCAGCGGAGCGATCTGTATTGTCCCCGCGTCCATATACTCCTTGAGTTTCAGAGCGGGCAGCATATCCTCGAGAGCGTCATAGAGAGGCTGAAGATATGGATCTATCTTGTCTTTCATGTCGCCGGGAAGAAAGCCGAGCTTCTCACCTGCCTCCACGGCGGGACGCGACAGTATGAGCCGGCGTATCTCCTTGTTTTTTAAAGCACGAACTGCAAGCGCTATGGCTATATAGGTCTTTCCCGTACCGGCCGGGCCGAGCGCGAATGTCAGGTCGTTCTCGTCGAAGCTCTTCACCATCCGGGCCTGGTTGGCATTGCGTGCCGAGATCGGCTTGCCGTTCTGGCCATATATTATCACTCCGGCCGCATCGCGGCGTGCCGGAGCCTCTCCGCGCACTATGTCGATTATGGCATCCTCGTTCAGGCTGTTGTATCTGGAGGCATAGGCCTCGATGGCCTTCACCTTCTTCTCGAACTCGGCCGTCTCGCTCTCCTCCCCGATCACCTTTATGACATTGCCGCGCGCGGCCACGCGCAACTTCGGGAAAAGATTGCGTATCAGCGATATGTTGCTGTTGTTGGGCCCGTAGAAGGTCTGTGGGTCAATACCGTCTATTATTATGATTCTTTCGATCATCCTACAGAATTTTCAAGTGAGATCTGGAGAAGCTTCTGCGCCTCGACGGCAAACTCCATCGGAAGTTTGTTCATGACCTCGCGCGCATATCCGCCGACTATCAGGCCGATAGCCTCCTCTGTCGGAATGCCGCGCTGGCGGCAATAGAAAAGCTGCTCCTCGTTGATTTTCGAGGTTGTCGCCTCGTGCTCCACCGTGGAGGTGTCGTTGTCCACCTCTATATAAGGGAATGTGTGCGCTCCGCATCTGTCGCCCATCAGCAGAGAGTCGCACTGAGTATAGTTGCGACAGTTCTCCGCCCCTTTCGCCACCCGCACGAGACCGCGGTAACTGNNTCTGTTCTGCGACTCTCCGGCCGAAATGCCTTTGCTCACGATCGTGCTCCTCGAATTCCGGCCTATGTGCACCATCTTGGTTCCGGTGTCGGCCTGCTGGCGGTTGTTGGTAAGCGCCACGCTGTAGAATTCGCCCACACTTTCATCGCCCTTGAGCACGCAGCTCGGATATTTCCACGTGATGGCCGACCCGGTCTCCACCTGTGTCCATGAGATTTTAGAGCGATGTCCGCGACAGAGTCCGCGTTTGGTCACGAAGTTGAACACGCCGCCGCGTCCCTCGCNNGCATACCAGTTCTGGACCGTCGAATATTTTACTTCCGCACGCTCCTCGACCACGATCTCCACAACTGCGGCGTGCAGCTGGTTCTCGTCGCGCATCGGTGCCGTGCATCCTTCGAGATAGCTGACATATGCGTCGTCGTCGGCCACTATGAGAGTCCGCTCGAACTGGCCTGTTCCCGATGCGTTGATACGGAAATATGTGCTCAGCTCCATCGGACAGCGCACCCCCTTGGGTATATAGACAAACGAACCGTCGGAGAATACCGCGGCGTTGAGCGCGGCGTAGAAGTTGTCGCGATAACCGACCACCGAACCGAGATACTTCCGCACCAGCTCCGGATAATCCTTCACCGCCTCCGACATCGAACAGAATATGACGCCCAGTTCGGCAAGTCGCTCACGGTGTGTCGTCTTGACACTGACGGAGTCGAGCACGGCATCGACCGCCACGCCGGCGAGGCGTTTCTGCTCCTCGAGCGATATGCCGAGCTTGTTGAACGTCTTGACAAGTTCCGGATCCACCTCGTCCATGCTGTTCTTCAGCTCTTTCTTCTTGGGGGCGGCATAATAGCTTATGGCTTGGAAATCTATTTCGGGTATGTCAAGATGCGCCCATGTCGGCGGCGCGAGAGTCTGCCAGTAGCGAAAGGCCTTGAGGCGGTATTCGAGAAGCCAGTCCGGTTCCCCTTTGGTAGCCGATATGAAACGTACTACATCCTCGTTAAGACCCGGAGGCACTATTTCCGTGTCGATATCGGATGTGAAGCCATATTTATATTCTGAGTTGGCAGCCTCTTCAATGACTTTCTTCGATTTGTCGGGCTGCGCCTGATCTTTCTGTTCCACTTCTTGAATATTTACACCATTCCACAGCATATCGGGACAGTCCCGCCCATGAATTGACAGGCAGGAAAGTCCTCATATACTTAAATACGCAAAAATAGCAAAAAAGTTGCAAACCTACAAACAGTTTGCAACCTGCGCTTCCAGTGAAAATCACCGTTGTGAATTTCACTTACGGTTTATTGGAAAGGGCAGTTGTAAAGCTGGGGACCATCGGAAGTCATGCACCATATATTGGTGAAGTCGAAGTCGGCATAGGTGCTCTCTTTGCAAAGGTCAGCGGTTCTGACCTTTGTAGACGAAGGCCAGTCTTTGCCTGTGTCTTCCAGAAAATAGTTGTGGCTGTGATGGAAGAGCGAGGCGCCTGCGTGATCGCCTATAATGGCGTTGCCGTGCGACACTTTCCCTTTGTTGAATGTGCGGTAAGTGTTGGTATAGGCTTGCGTATAACCGAGGATTCCACCGTTGTCGTGTTTCTGCTTCGTGGGTAACTCTCCATAATTGGCGCAGTCGGTGATTTTATGGCCATAGTCCATGGAAAAACCATATTCCAGAATTCCTACCACCCCTCCCACACGCGTATTGGCGTCAGAGGAACTGATTTTGCCATAATTGATGCAACGTGTGACAAGACCGTAATTATAGTGCAATCCGCTGCCTCCGCCATCGCCCATGTGGGCCACAATGCCGGCCACGGCTTTCTGGGCCGGTCCTGAGATTTCTCCTTTGTTGCAGCACTGTGCCACATAACCGTGGCGATGATCCATCTTGGCCACAATTCCGGCCGAATAGCCGTCATTGCCGCCCATACCCTCGACCCGACCATGGTTTCCGGAATATTTGATATCAAAATAGGTGTTCTTGGAGCCGGTGTCCTTGCAACCCGCTAATCCGATTATGCCGCCGGCCACAGAACTCTTTATATTGCCCGAGTTATAGCATTCTCTGATATTGAGACTCGGATTTTTGGACATATAAGTGTAGCCTCCGATACCGCCGGCGTTGCTGTCGCCATGCACATCGCCATAGTTCACGCATCTGTACACACTTATATTGGCAGTGTCATAACCTGAACCGTATATTCCTCCGGCACTTTGCCGGGCATCCACACGGCCATAGCTCACACAGTGCGCCACATAGTAGTCAAGTCTGCCGACAATACCGCCGGCATCGGAAACAGAGGCAGTCACGGTTGCCGCGCAAGCCATCCCGTCTATCGAACCTGATTCTTCTTGTCGTCCCACAATTCCGCCTGCGTTCTCTGCCGCGGTCACGACTCCGCTGAAGCACGCGTCGATATCCGGCAGTTCATGTATAGGGCTGATGACTTTGCCTCCGTCAAGCGAGCAATGATGGGCAAGTCCTATTACTCCGCCGGCATTGCTTCCGGAAGCCTCGACACGCATCGTGGCCGAGGAGAAATCGATATCGTAAGGATTGAATTTATCAAGCTTCGTCGCATATCCGAATGCTCCACCCACATGCGAGCCGCCCTTCACATTCACCGCTATCTCCACTTTCCCCCTAAACCACATATCTCCGTCAGTGGCATCGTAATATCCGATCATGCCGCCGACATATGTGTCGCCTTTGACCCCGGCGTCGCCCGACGACTTGACCACATAGCGCACCGGCCTGCTTTCGCAATCAAATATAATTTTAGCGCCGGACATCATATAACCGAGATAGCCGAAGAAACCGCCCACAGACTTGCCGCCGTTCACTACCGATGAAACAAGTGCGCCGTTGACCGTGGCGTCCACTACGAACGCATGACCTATAAGACCTCCTACATCCTGACCGCCGCGTACAGGAGCCTTGACATTCACATTGTTCAGTTCTATGGCATGAGATACCTGCAGATTGCCTATCAGGCCACCCACATATTTTTCGGATCCGTATACAATCTTGACATCGTTTGTCTCCTGATCCACACTATGTTCGAGAGTGATGTTGCTTAACTTGGCGCTGTTCACGTTAATAAGCCCTGCAAGGCCTCCCACATTTCTATGTCCGGTCACGGTGAATACATGCCCCGGAGTGGTGACGCCATCCACTGTAAGATCATTCTGATACTGCTCGCCAACGAGCAGACCCACGTTCTCGGCCGCATTCTCACTTCCGATCAGCGAGAATGCGCCTATCTTTATGTTATTGACCCTTAGCGCGGCAAACGATTCTCCGATCAGGCCGCCGATATCAGAGCCTGATGCCGTGATTGAACCATCTATGGTAATATTCTCCAGATTGCAGTAACCATAGGCCCGACCTGCCACAAGACCCACACGACTTGCGGCATTGACCACCATCGCCCTGCTGATAGTCAGATTCTTCACCGTAGCCGAGAACAGCATCCGGAAGATGCCTATGTCGCTGTCGGTTTCCTGATTCGAACCTCCCTGATAAGTAAGATTGCGCAGCTCGTGGCCTCCACCGTCATACGTCCCCGAGAATTGCACCGGAGCGTATACATGACCGTCGATCATCTGACTGCGGCGCGGCATATCAAAAGATTCTGTCTGCAGGAAATATTTCCCATAGCCGAGATCGGGGTCATCCTCAAGATACCAGATCATAGTGAGGAAATCTCCATCATCATTGATCCGGTAGGGATCGCTCTGCGTCCCGGAACCCTCAAGGTCGTCATAGCTCATGGAACCTGCCGGAGCCTCCTCTCCTACGCTGGAGACGAACTTCACCTTGCGCTGCCCCAACTCAGGAACATTATCGCCCTCTATTTTCAGGAAATATACTCCGTCTGGAATANNTATCGGTTGATCCTATGCGTATATGACATGCAAACGAGGTGTCCCCGCGTGTGTCCCCGCCGTGACGAATATGACCGGTAAACTTCAGCGTCCGGAGCGCAGAGGGATCCTCAAGAAGGACGGAAACATCGCCCGAAGCATCCGGTACACCTACGCCCGGACTGCGCATATATACCACTGTGACACGGTCGTCGCCTGTGCCCTGGAGTTCGCCCGGCGTTTCATATTCAAGGTCGTCGTCATGGCATCCGGTCATCCCGACTGCAAGTAAAAGACACGCTGCCGCCAATAATCTCTTTATCTTTTTCATCACTTATTTAAATAGTGTTTCTTCTTTACTTTCTCATCTCCGATACATTTGGATACGGGCACTTTTCCTGCGAGGACAGAGTCCATCTTCCATTGTTGCCGAATGAAAAACCGAGTGAACTAAATGTAGATTCTTTCGCCATCATGTCATAAGACACCGACAGAATATCGTTGTTCCATTTTGTGGTCCCGTTGCCGAGGGACGAGTCGGCGTAGACACATCTTTTCAATGCGCCGTCGGGCTTGGATCCATCGTGAGGAGCAAGCGATATATTGTGGCTCACGTCGCAGTGATGTCCTATCTCGCCGGCAAATTCACCGTTAGCGCCCGTAGTGGTCATGGAGTCATAGATCACACATCCGTCGCAGAGGCGTCCGGACATGGATGAATGTCTGCCCGTAGACCTCACCGCGGCGGCATTGACACACTGGGAGATAATCACGGCGTTCTTCTCAAACTCGGTGCAGCATTTCACCACGGCGTTCACTCCGCCGACAATCGAGGCAACGGCTCCGGCGGCAAGAATTGCGGTGGCCGCGCCCCCGGTGGCCACTTCTCCGGCTATGAGCGTTATCGTTCCGACCGCCACGCACACTCCGGCGACAGTGGTATGCACAATCTCCTTTATGTGTGCGATCTTCTCGAGTTCCTCAGCGCGCGCTTCGCGCTTTTCGTTGATATTTTCATTGAAAATCTCGTCATTACCCTCTTCTTTGTACCATGCCGCATGGTTTTCGATCTGACCGCGATACAGGTTCGCGAAGTTAGAAAGCGCGAACTGCGGGGAGTCGGGATTACACTTATTGCGGATTTCGGCAAGCATGGCTTCGCTGTCGGAAGTGGCGGCCTGGGCATCGGCGTGCATATCGGCCTGCAATTCCGCCTCCATCTCCGGATTCAGCATCTCACTGATTCCAAAACCGATAAGAGTATAGTCACAGCCTTGCAGGGCCACTTCCATACTTGTTTCCACAATCTTAATGGCTATTTCCACAGCATGTGCCATCTCCACGGCCCCTTCGGCCACAGCAAGACAGGGCCCCAACAGCCCCATCACACATTCCATCGAGCCTACTACACATTCCGCTATATCCCAGCCTGTCCATTCGCGCGGCTCACCGATATCTCCCACAATACCGCCCGCATATCCCGAACCGCCGTCTACAGGCGCGAAGTTCGAGCAATAAGTTATGACGGTATTGTTTCCGGCAAGACCGGCGATACCTCCCGCATGCCCGGTCGTGGCCTTAACGGCACCTGCATTCTGATTGATGGCGAATGAACCCCATGTCGTTTTGCCGCAGATGCCGGCCGCATGCGAAGATGCCTTCACGTCACCGCTATTGGCGGAGTTATGAATCACGGCCACGGAGGCCGTACCGCAGATTCCGCCAGCGTAACCGTCGGCACTGACGCTTCCGCAGTTAGACACTCCGAAAGCTCCCGCCTGCGCTTCACCTATGGCTCCGCCCACGAATCTGATGCCGCTCACTGATCCCCGGTTATAGCAGTAGCGCAACACGCTCTGGTTATAATAATAAGACTCCGTCTGGCTTCCCTTGATGCGCGTGCTCCCAATAATACCGCCGACACCCTCGAAGCCCGATACATCGCCTTCGTTGCTGCAACCTG
>DAAV01000132.1 GCA_001701295.1 Bacteroidales bacterium H10 | reverse complement strand
ACATACTTGCGAAACTTAAATCTGTAATTATATATGCGGGAATATCCGGAAATACAAACAAATAGATGACTGTTTTCAACTTCCCAATCGGCACAGCATGGGTGCTGATTAGAAGTTATTGCTAATATATAGCCTTATATTTTAGAAATATTAGGTACTTTTGCATATGGAATCTACACAAGAAAACAATTTATCAATACAACACACACTGAACAAGGAACCGGTCACATATTGTGACCAGTTGGCAATGCCAATAGAAAACCGTATCCTTACCCTGAGAGGCAAACAGGTAATGATTGACCGGGTTTTGGCAGAATTATATGGAGTTGAAACCAAACGTCTTAATGAGCAGGTAAGAAGAAATGTTGAGCGTTTCCAAGAACATTTTAGATTTTAGCTTTCAGATCAATAGACCATTGGACCGGTCGCAAACACTCATCAATTAATCCTTTCACATTTACAGAGCAAGGAGCCTCTATGCTTTCTGCCGTATTAAAAGCGAAACTGCCGTACATACAAGCATCTTCTTTTGTATAGCACTGCCCCGAACTATCAATCCCAACTATTCTATCCATTTAGAATGGATAAATCTGCCCATTTACAATGGACAGATTTGCTCGGATAAATTATATTTGCTATATTTGCCTCATGATTAGTAAGAAAGAAATAAAACAGACATCAGACAGGCAGACAAATGACTTGCTACAGAGAGAGTCTTACCCACGTGAAGCAATAGACCATGTGCGGAACATTGACGGTTTCGCTACTGTGATATCGGGTGTGCGCAGATGTGGCAAAAGTACGTTCATGTCTCAGTTGATTAAGAAAGAGATCGAGACATCTCCAAAGACTAAAGTCTTTTATCTCAATTTCGATACTCCGGCAATGTATGGTTTTGCGATGGATCACTTCGCGCTTATTGACGACATACTCGCAGACCGTAACGTGACTTCAATATACATGGACGAAGTTCAGACTGTCGATGGTTGGGAAGTCTATGTGCGCGGGAAACTCGACGAAGGCTATCGGGTCACGGTAACCGGCTCCAATGCCTCCATGCTAAGCCGGGAACTTGGCACAAAACTCACAGGCAGACATCTGACTTATGAAATGTTCCCGTTCAGCTACAATGAGTTCTGTGGCTATACCGGCACAAAAGCCACCCCTGCGGCTACAAAACAATATATGAATAAAGGCGGTTTCCCGGCATATCTGGCAAGTGGCGAACCCGCCGTTCTCAATGAGTTGGTGAACGACTTAATATACCGTGACATAGCGGTAAGATACAAGTTACGTGACGTGCAGACATTGAAAAGGGTCGCTTCGCTTCTTCTAAGCAACATCGGCAATATCGTGACTGCTACAAAAATGAAGTCCCAGCTGGGTCTGGGTAGCGCAACGACGATGAACGAGTATCTGTCATATTTCAATGAATGTTATCTCTTTGAATTCGTCAGCAAGTTTTCCTACTCTGCGAAAGCAAGGATGATTTCGCCGCGTAAAGTCTATTGTATTGACACGGGAGTTGTGAACGTGTCAGGCGTGAATTTCTCAAGCAATGTTGGACATTATCTTGAGAATATGGTCTATATGGCTTTACGACGGCATACAAAAGATATTTCCTATTTCAGTAACCAGTCGGGAGAATGCGATTTTATAGTGGCAGAGAATATTACACCCTTTCTGGCAATTCAGGTATGCCACGAACTGTCTACTGAAAATCGGTTTCGCGAAACGAAAGGTCTGCTTCTCGCAATGGAAGAACTGAACATATCAAAAGGTATAATAATCACTACCGCGCAAGAAGATACAATTATAGAGACAGGAAAGAGGATTGATATTGTGCAATTCGACAAACTTGATAAGTATTTGGCTGATATGATGCAGGCCCACAAGATGCTGAAACCATCTCAGCCTAAACGAGGAATGGGGGGCATGAGATAAATTACGACTTTATCAACCTATTGTATCATGCACCGAATTATAAAGGCTCTTTAATCTGCTGAAATTCGTGACTTTATTTTTACTTTTTTGAAAGAAGATACTCTTTAAGGGATTTCGGATTGCTGCCTAAGAGGTAGGTAGCTGCGTACGGATTTCCCATGAAACCGTTGCGGTTGTAATGGTGGAACATTTTCAAAAGAGTCTGGATTATCACGTCGGGCCGCCCCGCCTTCTGTATGTGGGCTGCAAAGGCTTCATCGGTGACAAATTCGGGAGTGACCTCACGATTGAACACTTCAGAGAAAATATATGTCATGTCGTCGAGCGACAAATTCTGCGGGCCGCAAATCTCGTATGTACCGTACTCGAAGCCCGTTTCTGTCAGAGCGATTGCAGCAAATTCCGCTACGTCGTTCAGGTCAACCAAATTTATGCGGGTGTCACCATTTGTAAAGAACTTCTGGTGAAACACATGTAATAAGCAAATTTTAAATGTACAAATTTGTAAGATGAACCCGAAAGAAGAGAAATCAAATTATAAGGTTGAACCGGTCACAAATTGTGACCGGTTGGATATGCCGGTGCGCATTGAGTCTCTCATACATATAATTAGAGACCAACAGGTGATGCTTGACTCTGAAACAACGGAAGACAAAAAATAATCACTCAGTATGGCAAAGAAGTTGAGGCCATAGCACCGATGATATTGTCGGTGAGTAGGGCAACAGATGTGCCGGCGTTTTATTCAGAGTGGTTCTTCAACAGTCTCAAGCGCGGTTATTGCCGCTGGCGCAATCCTTTCAATGGCATCGATACTTATGTGTCGTTGAATGATGTACGATTTATCGTGTTCTGGTCAAAGAATCCGGCGCCGCTGATTCCATACCTCTCTCGCCTGCAAGAGCATGGAATAAACTGCTATATCCAGTACACGCTCAATGATTATGAGGATGAAAGATTAGAGCCGAGAGTGCCACCGTTGCAGCATCGGATCGACACATTCAAACGTCTCTCGGATTGGTGTTCAGTTTTGCCGATATCGCCTCTTATCGCAAGGTCAGCGGCAATCTGACGTCTCACGGCATTAATTATCAAGAATGGACGGAGAGCGAGATGCTCGACTTCGCACGACAACTATCAGAGCTGAATCACCGGGACAGCTGGAATTTCCGATTGGCCACATGCGCTGAGAAGATTGATCTTGACGAATATGGTATTGCTCATAACCGTTGCATTGACGATGAACTGATAGTCCGCATTGCCTGGCAGGATACAGAACTGATTAAGTATCTTGGGATGGACATACTCCAATCTATGCCCGACCTTTTCGGACAACCGACACTTCCGGAAGGTGCGATTCCCCTTGATGGTGGCAGATATGCTGTGCGCACGCGACAAAACCGGGATTCCGGACAACGCAAACTCTGCGACTGCATCGCGGCGAAAGACATAGGCCAATACAACACCTGTCCTCACGGCTGCCTTTACTGCTACGCCAACACGTCGCCCGACTCCGCGCGCCGCAGCTTCCTCCACCACAATCCCGATGCCGAAACAATCATTAAATAGAACATCATGCTGAAGCTATTGAACTTTGATATAATAATCGATCAAGCATCCGGTCGCTATAACGGCAGATGGATGAACTTTATCAGACGACTCGCCCCAATATAGTCCAGCATATTCGCAACATATATGCGGATAGAGAATTAGATGAACTGGCAACCTTTAAGATACATACAATATTTTTTCAGGATACAGTGATTGGCTTCGAATTTATTATTTTTGCACTACGAATCACATCAGCCTCTCGCAAAGGGTGTGGAATCTTTCGGAGCAGTACAAAACCGAGCTGGAGATGGCTCTGAGCGCGGCAATCGAGCCGGGAACGTCCGCGATGGAGCTTGCAGCCGACATCAAGACGTATCTCAATGAGCCGGACAAGATGTTCCGGAGGTTTCGGTATAAAGATGAAGATGGGAATTGGCAGCGCAAGTGGAAACAGAAGGTCACGGACGCTGATGGCAAGGTTCATTTCGTTGATGCCGACCCGAAAGCATACCATCCGGGACGTGGTGTCTATCGTTCATCGGCACGCAACGCCCAGCGGTTGGCGCGGACGGAGATAAACATGGCTTACCGCGCCGCCGAGCAGGAGCGGTGGAAGTCGTTTGATTTCGTCGTGGGATATGAGGTCAAGATAACCCAAAACGGCAAGCATGTAGAGGACATCTGCGACTGCCTGAAAGGAAAGTATCGCAAGGATTTCAAGTTCATGGGGTGGCATCCTCAATGTATGTGCTACACCATCCCCATCCTTAAAACCGAAGATGAGTTCTTTGGGGTCAAGCCGAAATTACGGTG
>DAAV01000009.1:23169-25335 GCA_001701295.1 Bacteroidales bacterium H10 | reverse complement strand
GATGGAGTGGGTCGGTAGTGATGATCCCGAGAGGGATGCGAAAGGGGCCGGAAGGTAGAAGAGCGGGGTCGAACTCCACTTTTATCCGGGCTGTCTTGCCGGGTTTGATCCGGTCGGGGATTTTATCGAATCTTACTGCTTCCGAAGTGCTGAAAATCCGTAATATATCAAGAGGAGCCTTCCCGGCGTTGCGGATCGTAAACTCTGTTTTGACCGGTCCGCTGACCGACATGCCGAGGTCTATCGGGTCTGGAGCGGGTTCGCATATCGGATTTTTACCCTGCTGCCTGAGCGAGAGTCTCTCGGTGTCAGGCAGTACGAAGGCGCGGAAAGTGACTGTCACAGGTTCCGAACCGCCGGCGGGATCAGCTGTGAATTCCACCGGAATCTCAACAGGGCCGTATTGGCTGTGACGGCGCGGCAGGAAGTTCAGACTGTAGGTTATGAGATCGCCCGGACCGGCCTTCGGTTTCGAAGGGTTGATGACAAGCCCTGCCGAAGGGGATTTTACAGAAGGATAAATCGNNAGAATACCTGAGACTCTGTGTCGGTGATATCGCCGGCATTTATGACGGCGTCGGTCAGCCGCATTTCGCCGGCATCCACAGGATATAATGTGGCGAGAGACTCGGGGGTGCCGAGCACGTTGCCGGTGATGCGGATGGAATAACGGTCGCCGTTGGAGAGGCGCACCTTGACACTTTTGTCGAATTTGCCGGGACGCATCTCGGGATCATATGTGTATGCGATCAGGGCGGTGTCGCCGGGTGCGATGGGGGCATCCGAGAATTCCGCGCTTGTGCATCCACAACTGGGTTTGACACTGAATATCGAGATCGTGTCCGGCCCGAGATTGACGAAACGGGAATGACCGGTCTTCGGACCGGCCTGTTCTTTCATTAGTCCGAAATCGTAGTCACGGTCGATCCACCGGATCGAAGCCACAGGCATATCCGCACACGCGAACGAAGCCGCGAGAAGGATCATCGCCGACATGCATCCAGCTTTCTTCATCGTTCAGTGGTTTAGTTCGGATTGACGGTTCCGGAGATTTTAAGACGTACTTTCTTCTGTTTGGAGTTGGTGCGTACGGTCACCACCTTGTCGAATGATCCGGGACGGTACAACGGATTGAAAGTCACCTTTATCTTCCCGGTCTTGCCCGGAGCTATCGGGGCGGAGGGATATTCCGGCACCGTGCATCCGCAATCGGCCGAGGCATCGATGATGACAAGGTTGGCGTCGCCTTCGTTCGTGAACTCGAAAGTATGCGACACCTTGCCTCCGCGTTCGGGGATGGTGCCGAAGTTGTAGGTGGTCTCGTTGAATTTTACAACGGGTTGTTTTTTGGCTTCTGCTGACAGCGCCACAGCCACGACCGCCATGAGAAGAAAGGTGATTATCTTTTTCATAATATGCTTTTTTCTAAATATAACCCTCAAAAGTAGAAAAAATTTCGCAGAAATGGAAAAAAAGAGAAGGGGAGGAGGGGGGGCACCGCCTCGGAGAGGCGCTGCTCCGACGCAGGACTGAGGGAGGCATGGGTTGTTTCGCCGCCTCGGAGAGGCGCTGCTCCCAGGGGTGGGGATGAGAAAAATTTGGGGGTGTGAGGATTTTTTTATTATTTTTGCGAAAATTTTGTTATTATAGGTGTGGAAGGAGTGGGAATGCCGGGAAAATTGGGAGGATTGAGGGAGAATCGGGAGAAGGAGAATTGGAAAAGGGATAAAAGTTGATATTATGAAAAATTTAGTAATAGTCGAGTCTCCGGCCAAGGCGAAGACAATAGAGAAATTTTTGGGCTCCGACTATAAGGTCATGTCGAGTTTCGGCCATATCCGTGACTTGCAGAAGAAAGGCATGAGCGTCGATGTCGAGGGCGATTTCACGCCTAAGTATGAGATCCCGACCGACAAGAAGGAGCTTGTAAAGAAGCTTAAGGCCGCAGCCAAGGAGGCGGAAACCGTCTGGCTCGCATCCGATGAGGACCGTGAGGGAGAGGCCATAGCCTGGCATCTTTACGAAGTGCTCGGCCTTAAGCCGGAGCACACGCACCGCATAGTTTTCCACGAGATCACCAAACCTGCCATCCTCAATGCCATCGCCAATCCCCGCAAGATAGATATCGACCGCGTCAACGCCCAGCAGGCGCGCCGCGTTCTCGAC
>DAAV01000009.1:0-23145 GCA_001701295.1 Bacteroidales bacterium H10 | reverse complement strand
GGGCCGTGTGCAGAGTGTGGCCCTGCGTCTTGTATGCGAGCGTGAGAAGGAGGTCGCAGCTTTTACCCCCGAATCATTCTATCGTCTCAACGCCCAGTTCTCGACCCGAGAGGGCGCCCAGCTCAAGGCGGAATGTCCGCGCCGTTTCGACAGCGAGGAGGCCGCACGCGGTTTTCTCGACATCTGTTCAAAGGCCGCATATACGGTAGCGGATGTAACCAAAAAGCCTTCTACACGCAAACCTGCGCCGCCCTTCACCACATCGACCCTGCAGCAGGAGGCCGGCCGCAAACTCGGCTTTTCGGTCAATACCACCATGCGCGTGGCACAGAAACTCTACGAGGAGGGACACATCACATATATGCGTACCGACTCTACAAATCTCTCCGAACTCGCCTTGCGTGACATTTCCGCGGAAATCACCGGCAAATATGGCGACGCCTATCTGTCCGTACGCCGCTACCACACGCATTCCAAGGGCGCGCAAGAGGCTCACGAGGCCATCCGTCCGACCTATGTCAACAAGCATTCCGTGGAAGGCACTCTACAGGAGCAGAAACTGTATGATCTGATCTGGAAACGCGCCGTGGCATCGCAGATGAGCGAGGCCCGTCTTGAAAAGACCAATATAGACATCGCCGTGAGCGGCAGTCAGGAGATTTTCCGCGCAAGCGGCGAGACTCTGGTGTTCGAAGGTTTCATGAAAGTCTACGGTGCGAATGTCGACAATGATGAAAGCACCTCGATGGAGATCGACGAGACCCTGCTTCCTCCTCTTTCGACCGGCGCGTCGCTCGATGCGGTGAGTGTCACCGCCTCCGAGCGTTTCACACTTGCTCCGGCACGCTATACGGAAGCCACTCTTGTTCGTAAGATGGAAGAGCTTGGCATCGGCCGTCCGTCGACCTACGCGCCGACAATCTCCACGCTTCAGGGACGCGATTACATATTCCACGGCGACAGCGAGGGTACTCCACGTGAATATCATGTGCTGACACTTGAGTCCGGTGTGATAATCGACCGGGTGATGACCGAAAAATATGGATCAAACCGGGGCAAACTCGTGCCTACGGATGTCGGCATGGTAGTCAACGAATTCCTTACGGAATATTTCCCCGACATTCTCGACTACGGCTTCACGGCACGTGTCGAGGAGAAATTCGATGACATAGCCGAGGGCAAACTCCCCTGGCAGACCGAGCTCAAAGACTTCTACGGCGAGTTTCATCCCTTCATCGAGCGTGTCGGCACCATGCGCATGGAGCATAAAGTCGGCGAACGTGTACTGGGTACGGATCCCGCCACAGGACGCCGCGTATCGGTCAAGATCGGCCGTTTCGGGCCAGTGGTGCAGGTCGGCGAGGTGACAGATGATGAGAAACCCCTCTTCGCGAGTCTCAACGAAGGCCAGAGCCTCCAGAACATCACACTTGAAGAGGCTTTGAAACTGTTTGAGCTTCCCCGCAAGGTCGGCGAATTCGAAGGAGCGGAGATCACTGCCGCAATAGGCCGTTTCGGCCCGTATATCCGCCATGCCGGCGCTTTCGTGTCCATTCCCAAGGAACTTGCCCCGCAGACAATCACCCTCGAGGAGGCGGTGGAGCTGATCGAGAAAAAACGTGCCGACGAGGCCAACCGTCTTATCAAGACTTTCGACGAACTTCCGGGAGTTGAGGTGCTTCACGGCCGTTTCGGTCCCTATATCGCTTACCGTAAGGAGGGCGCCAAGAAAGCCGTCAATTACAAGATTCCGAAAGGCACGGATCCCGCATCTCTGACGGCAGAGANNGGCAGACGATGTCAAGGCACTCATGGAGGCGCAGGATGCGGCTCCGAAAAAGAAAACAAGAAGCAAGAAATAAGCGCCCCGAGGGCTTATTGAAAATAAAATCAGGCGAGGGTCCGACAGAACCGCCGCCTGATTTGTTATATTTGTGAGACAATGCTGATTGTCATCGGATTTCACAATAAACCATATACTATGAACGCACACGTCGGTAAATTTCTCAAATGGGCCGGGATCATCGTCGGCGGACTGGTCGTCGTGATCATCGGGGCGTTGTGTGGCGTCACATGGTGGCTGACGCCCGAACGNNATCGTCAACGAGCAGGCGTCGCGCCGGCTCAACGCCGACGTGCGCACCGAGAATGTGCGGTTCACCCTCTGGAGCACATTCCCCCATCTGCGGCTGGAGATGGATTCACTTCATGTGCGCAGCCGCAATCTCGACTCGCTGCCGCCGGCGTTGAAAAAAGATTTTCCCTCCGGTGCGGACTTCCTTCTCTCCACATCGCGGATGCAGGGAGGCATAAACCTGTTGAAACTCCTGTCCGGCCAGATATGGCTGCGCGACGTGGCTGTCGATTCCCTGCACGTCAATCTTGTGGCCGTGACCGATTCCATCAACAACTACGATATCGTGAAGGATACCGGCAGGTCCCGTATCCCCTATTTCCGCATAGAGGGCATGGATATGGCGGGGCGTGGCGACATAAGATATACCAGCTTGCTGTCAAAGACAGACGCCGTGGTCGGGCTCTCCGGCGCGGCGCTTACGCCGTGCGGCGACCGTGACGAATATGACATGCGTCTTCTCGGCAAGATTTCCGTCTGCAGCGGAGGTCTCAGACTGCTGACCGGTTTCCCGTTCGAGATGGATGGCGACGTACATGTGCGTTTCAAGCCTTTCGGCATCTCCACCACAGACTACAGAATAAAGCTCGGCGAGGTAGAGGGGCACCTCTCGATGGACATGAACCTTGTNNACAATCTCGATTACCGGATGCAGAACTTCACTCTGCGCGATCTGGCCGGATTTCTGCCTCCGGGCGATTATCCGGTGCTGAGCCGTATAGACGCCGATCTCGAACTTGACATGACGGCCCGGCTCACCATGCCCTACAGTTTCTCATCGGCATGGCTGCCGTCGGCCGAGGTCCTTTTCAGCGTCCGCGACGGAGAGGTGTCATACACCCTGTCGGACAAAGAGCGCTACACCATGCGCCATGTGGGCCTCGAAGGTCGTCTTGTGTTCGACGGGCGCGATCCGTCGAAGTCCCGCTTCGAGTTGCCGCGATTCCATGTCGAGGGTCTTGGCGCGCGATTAGGACTTTCCGCACGTGTCACCGATCTGACCGGCAATCCCCTTGTCAGTGCCGAGATAGAGGGGAGCGGCGATCTCGCCTCGGTGGCGCGGCAGGTCAGGGGACTGCGGCCCTACGGGCTGAGCGGAGATGTGGAATTCAGCGCCGGAGTGCGGTTCCGGCTCAGAGACGACATACTTTACGGTACGCTTCTCGATCTCAAGGCCCGTTCCGGGCGTCTCGGGCTCACCTACGGGCCTTACAGAGTCGATCTGCGGGGATTCAGGGCCTCCACCGCCGAGAGCTATGCCGACGCGCTGTCGGAAGACGCCGTGAAGCAGGACATACCTCTTGATCTCACCGCAGATGCCGACGGTATCCGTGTCACCGACCTGCGCGATGCCATGACACTTGACGCGGCCGCGCTGCATATCGACAGCCATCTCGGCCGTCAGGGTGCGGGAGCGGTGATGCGCGAGATAAAGGCGTCCTTCCGTAGCGACAGCGTCAACATGCGGGCCAAAGGCGCTCGAACGCGTCTCGGAGGAGTGGCCGTATCTCTCGACGCACGCCGCATGAACCGGCCCGTAGAGGCGCCTCCGTTTGTCGCGCCGGCTTCCTGGAATGCCGATGTCCGCACACTCGGATTCGCCTCGCATACGCCCCAATATATTCAGGTCAACCTTCCGGATGCGTTGCGGCAGATCATGCGCCGGTGGCGTACGCGCCTTGACGTCAGGATCGGAGAAGGAGACCTGCGCACGCCCTCATATCCGGCCGAGAACCGTATTTCCGGACTTGACATGACGGCCTCCTTCGATTCGGTAGTGCTGCGCCGTGTGGCATTCGGCTCGGGAGACACAAGAGGAGAGATGTCGGCCCGTGTCGGCAATCTGAGGCAGTTTCTGACCTCGCCTGTTCCCGCTCCGCTCGACATAGACCTCGATCTTGCCCTCGACACAGTGCAGATCAATCAGCTGGCGCGCTTCTATACGCAGGGCCATCCCGGTTCCGCGATAGCGCGGGGAGACAAGCAGGCCATGGCCGAAGGCGTGGATACGGTGGCGATGCTCGTGCCGCGCAATCTCAGGGCACGCATCAATGCGAGCGCCATGCAGACGCGTTACATCAACCTGCATCTTTATGACCTGACGGCCGGGATACGTGTCGCCGATGGAAAAGCCGATGTCGACACCCTGCGCATATCCTCGGATTTCGGCGCCCTTTCCGCCCGGCTGGGCTATGATACCTCCGACATGCAGGACATGACCATAGGCGCGTCGGTCAACGTGGAAGATATCAATGTGGTCCGGTTTTTTCAGAATTTCCACAGGCTCCTCGAGATGATGCCCGAGATGAAGAATCTGTCGGGAGATATCTCTGCCCGGGCCAATGGGCATGTGCGTGTATTTCCCGACATGTATCTCAACGTGCCCTCGACATGGGCCGAGATGTTCGTGCAGGGACGGCACCTCAAAGTCCATCAGAACCAGTTTATCCGCCATGTGACCAAAATGCTTCTCATTCCTGATGACGGTGTGCTCGACATCGACAACATCGACGTGCATGCCGGTGTCCACGCCAATCTTCTCGAGGTCTTTCCGTTCACGTTCGAGATGTGCGACTACCGGCTTGTCATGGGCGGTCTCAACAACTTCAACGGTGACATGTACTATCATATCGGAGTGGAAAAATGGCCTTTCCGCATACCGTTCGGAATCAATATAAAAGGCCATTACCACCAGCCTGTGCTCCGTTTCGGCGGCA
The DNA here is from genome assembly GCA_001701295.1 of Bacteroidales bacterium H10. GTDB lineage: Bacteria > Bacteroidota > Bacteroidia > Bacteroidales > Muribaculaceae > Lepagella. The sequence continues at coordinate 18,294 of DAAV01000009.1, read as the reverse complement.
AGCACTGGCATGATGGCAATGGCGCTGACATCACGTCGGGCGTGATGGATTACAATATGTTAAACATTATCCGCGAGTGCCGGCGCTATATGGGCGAGTTCGTCCATACGGCGGCGACCTACGAGGGGGATTAGCCGACAGTCGCTCCCGGCTGCACGTCGGCCGACGGCGAGATGACAGTCAGAGTTCCGTCGGGATTGACGGCCGACAGTATCATACCCTGCGATTCTATACCCATCATCTTGCGCGGCGGGAAATTGGCGATGAAGCACACTTCCTTGCCCACGAGCACGGAAGGATCCTCATAGCTCTGCGCGATGCCGCTCAGGATGGTGCGCTTCTCCATTCCGTCGTCGATCAGGAACTGGAGCAGTTTCTTGGATTTCTTTACTTTCGAACATTCCAGAATGCGTCCCACGCGGATGTCCACCTTCTCGAAATCCTCGTAAGAGCAGTCGGCCTTTACAGGTTCAGGCTGCCAGGCCTTCAGTTCGTTGGCTTTTTTTGTGTCGAGAAGTTTCTGTACCTGTGCCTGGATGGTCTCGTCCTCGATCTTCTCGAAGAGAAGCACCGGTTCTCCGATCCTGGCGCCAGCAGGCACAAGGTCGAAACATCCGAGCATATCCCATGTGATCTTGTCACCGCCGAGCATTCCGAGCAGTTTTTCGCTCATGAAAGGAAGGAACGGCTCGAAGACAATCGCGAGATTTGCGCAGATCTGTATCGCGGTGTTCAGGATCGTGGCCGTACGCTCCATATCGGTTTTGGCGAGTTTCCAAGGCTCGGTCTCCTGCAGATAGCGGTTTCCTGCGCGGGCCATGTCCATTGCGAGTTTCAGGGCCTCGCGGAAATGGAAATTATCAAGAGCCTCGGTGATTTTGGCCTTCAGGTCGATGATCTCGGCCTGAACCTCCTTTTCTTTCTCATCCGGATGTGCTTCCGGAAGGATGCCACCGAAATATTTGTGGGTGAGCACCACGGCGCGGTTCACGAAATTGCCGAGTATGGCCACGAGTTCGCTGTTGTTGCGCTGCTGGAAGTCGGCCCAGGTGAAGTTGTTGTCCTTTGTTTCAGGGGCGTTNNGTAGCGGAGCACGTCCTGCTTGCCCGGGAAGTCGCGCAGATACTCGTGGAGCCACACTGCCCAGTTGCGGGAGGTCGATATCTTGTCATCCTCGAGATTGAGGAACTCATTGGCCGGCACGTTGTCGGGCAGGTTGTATGAACCGTCGGCCATCAGCATGGAAGGGAACACTATGCAATGGAACACGATATTGTCCTTGCCGATGAAATGCAGCATGCGGGTCTCCGGATCTTTCCACCATTTTGTATAGTCGTCGCCCACGAGATCGATGGTGTTGGATATATATCCGATCGGTGCGTCAAACCAGACATAGAGCACCTTTCCCTCGGCGCCTTCCACGGGCACGGGAATACCCCAGTCGAGGTCACGGCTCACGGCGCGGGGCTGCAGTCCGAGATCAAGCCACGACTTGCACTGGCCGTATACGTTGGTCTTCCACTCCTTATGGCCTTCGAGAATCCACTTCTCGAGAGCCGGCTGCCACTTGTCGAGCGGCAGATAATAATGTTTTGTCTCGCGCATCACGGGCACGGAGCCTGTTATGGCCGATTTCGGGTCTATCAGGTCGGTGGCGTTGAGCGAAGTGCCGCACGCCTCGCACTGGTCTCCGTATGCGCCTTCGGCACCGCAGTGGGGACATTTTCCCGTCACGTAGCGGTCAGCGAGAAACTGTCCGGCCTCCTCGTCATAGAGCTGCATGGATGTTTTCTCGACAAATTCCCCCTTGTCGTAAAGACGGCGGAAGAAATCGGACGCCACGCGCCGGTGGGTTTCGGAAGTCGTACGGCCGTAGATGTCGAAAGAAATGCCGAATTCCTCGAAAGAATCCTTGATGATCTTGTGGTAACGGTCCACGATATCCTGTGGAGTCACTCCCTCGTTGCGCGCCTTGATGGTAATGGGCACACCGTGCTCGTCGCTGCCGCCGATCATGAGGACTTCCTGGCCTCTGAGGCGCATGTAGCGGGCGTAGATGTCGGCCGGCACGTAGACGCCGGCGAGATGGCCGATATGCACCGGTCCGTTTGCATAGGGGAGAGCCGTTGTGATGAGAGTGCGTTTGAAATTCATTTTTTGAGAAAATTATGGATAGCTGTCGTAGCTATGATAGCTGTGACGGCTACTGGATTATTATTAGCTGTTCGATTCTGAGCTAAAAAGAAAAGAAGCCGGGGAACCTTTCGGTTTCTCCGGCTTCCTGTCGGGGTGAGGCGACTCGAACGCCCGACNNCCTCTACGTCCCGAACGTAGCGCGCTAACCAACTGTGCTACACCCCGATTTTTCTTTGCGACTGCAAAGATAGTCAAATTTTGCCGTTTGTGCAAATTTTTCTTTAAAATAAAAAAATAAAAGGGGATGCTTCTTCGCCGAAATCACTTCGCCTCCGAGCATGCCCTTTCAAACCTACTAACTTTTAATCAAATATTAATCTAAATCTAAATAAACTCATGAAAACTTTCAAATATCTTTTTCAGGTCAGATCTTGCGTATCGCTATCGCGGCTCCTCCGCCGTTGGCGAGATGAAGAGGAATCTTCGATGTGGAGTCGACTTCGATTTCCGAGATCTCGACGGGATAGGGGTTTTCTTTCCAGTCGGCACCCTTGCCGTCAGCAAATATCTTGGCCTTGAATTTCTTGTCTTTGGGCAGGAACGAGCAGTCGATCTCCGTGTCGTGGCTGTTGGAGTTGGTGATCGTGCCTACGTACCAGTTGTCGGAGTCGCGGTCTTTGCGGACTATTGTGACGTATTCACCGATCTTGGCTTCCGGAACGAGCGTTTTGTCCCAGTTTGTGGGGCAAGTCCTGAGGAATTCGAATTCCGGACGGTTCTCGTAGTTCTCGATCTGGTCGCTCGACATGACGAGCGGGCTGTAGATCACCACAGCGAGAGCGAGCTGTTTGGCGATAGTCGTGTTCGGCCGTGTGCCGGGAACCGCCTTGTTGGTGAAGTTGAACGTTCCGGGAGTGAAGTCCATCGGACCGGCGAGACCGCGGGTGAAAGGCAACACGCAGGTGTGTTCCGGCGGATTGCCGCCATCCCGGCTAAAGGCGTCATACTCCTGGCCACGCATGCCCTCCTGGGTCATCAGGTTGGGATATGTGCGCTGCAGGCCGGTAGGCATGACAGGTTCATGATTGTCGATCACAATGTGATGTTTTGCAGCGTTCTCGATCACTTTGCGATAATGGCGCACACCGTATTGGCTGCCGTGCAGTTCCTTGCCGTCAAGCAGGGGATTCACATAACCGGTCTTCACACAGTTCACTCCGAGTTTTTCGTAGAGTGAGAAAGCATCTTCCATTTGTTTTTCATAATTTTGGGCGGCACCACCGGTTTCATGATGTCCTATAAGCCTGACGCCTTTCCGGCGTGCATAGTCTGTTACTTCCTTGAGGTCGAAGTCGGGATAGGATTCGGTAAACGAGAATTTGTCGCCGTTGACGTTCCAGTCGCCGTCCCATCCTAAATTCCATCCTTCGACGAGCACTCCGTCATAGCCGTTTGCAGCTGCGAAGTCTATATATCGTTTGGTATTCTCCGTGGTCGCACCGTGTTTCGGACCCTGTTCCCAAGTCCAGTCCTTCATGTGCATTCCCCACCATATGCCTATGTATCGGCCGGGTTTGCACCATGAAGTATCCTCGATCCTGCAGGGCTCGTTGAGGTTGAGCATGAGGCGCGAGAGCATGAGGTCGCCGGGGTTTTCGGCGATGATGATCGTGCGCCAGGGTGACTGCATGGGAGTCTGCGTCACTACTTTCTCACCCGTGGAGAGAGGTGTGAGATATGTGCGGAGGCGCGGCGAACGTTGTTGGGAAGTCAGATTCATCGACGCGTAGTCGGTGAGGTTGGCCTCATGCACGGCGAGATACAGATTGTCCTTTATCTTCATGGTCAGCGGCGAGCTGACGGTGTCGAGCCTGCTGATAGGCGAGGTTTCGTAAAGATGTTCGTAATATTCTTTATTCCAGGGAATCGACCATGCCACGCCGTCTTCCGCAATAGCGAATTCCGTATTTTCATCCATGATCGTTATATTACTCAGATTTTCCTGTTCGGGTATTTCATATCGGAAACCAACACCGTCGTCAAAGACGCGGAATACAACGAAAAATTCCTTGGGAGATTCCCCCAGTTCGGTGAGTGACACGCGCATTTCATTGTAGTGGTTGCGCACGTCGCGTTCCTCACCCCAGGGCTGGGTCCATGTCTCGTCGAAGGTGGAATGCTTGATATCGTTGATACGGGAGTTTTCTCCGAGATTCCCTTCCACCATTTTTATGGCGAGGTAAGAGGTGTCGGTCACGGCCTCTCCCGAACGATCGACAGTATAGTAGAGTCGGCCGTCCTTTGTTCCGATATTCACGCCGATTGTTCCGTCGGGAGACACCTCACGTGTGGCAGCTGATGACTTAAGGCAGCTCTGCAACATCGGCGTCGTGGCTGCGATAGCGGCAGTCAGGCAAATTGTAATTGTAGTTGTCAATTTTTTCATGATGTGACAGATTAGAAGACTTAACTCAAGACCGGGGGGTTGGTGATCTCCGGGATTGATATCAGGTGTTGTCGGTTAGTTCCGATAAGTTTTCGGTTGCAAAATTATGACAGGAAATTGCGATTGCCTATTTATACAACCAATATATAATGGGAAAAAGAGAAATATAAGAATTAAGTGTCTGAGAACCAAAAATAAAAAAGTTTTGTGGAGGCGGGAAAATATAATGTGGATTAGGTGGGGATGAGAGGGTGAAATCGGGTTTTCGCGGATGAGAAGGAGATGTGAGATGGGAATTATGAGAGAGGTGGGTGAGATGGGAGTGGAGGGAGGATTGGTAAGAAACGTGAAGCCGCGTCAGCGGTGGCAGAAGAAGGAGAGGGCTTCCGTCGCTGACGCGGCTATGCGGTAGGGGGATATCAGGCGGATTTGATCTTCATGATCTCCTGCTCGAACTGGTCGTTGGGGATCAGGGCGCGGTTCTTGGCTTTGGTCTTGTAGGTATTGACGGTATTGATCGAATAGTTCAGGAAAAGGGCTATATTGCCGATATCGCTGATTCCGAGTCTTATCAAAGCGAAAATGCGCATCTCCGATGTCAGAGTGTGACCGTTAGACTCAGCGTTTTTCGGGTCGTCAGGCGGGAAAAGAGCCTTGTAACGGGTTACAAAATCGGGGAACAGCCGGAGGAACGTGCGGTCGAATTCCTCGTGCATGTTCTCCTTCTCCTTGCGTATATCTCCCTGTTTTAGAGACTTGCGCAAGTCATCATACTGACGTGCCATCAGTTTGCGGTCCACGATGTTATAGAGCGATTCCAGCTTACGGATGTATTCGGCATGTACATAGAATCCGTAGCCTATGTATTCGTCCTTGATCTTGTTGCTTTCCTGCGCCTGTTCGAGAAGTTCGTTGAGTTCCTTGTTCTTTTTTTCTATTTCCTTATTGAGTTCCTCTGTCTCCTTGCGTGCGGATCTCACCGCACGTAACTGTCTGAAGATAAAGAACACATCGGCCACAAGCAGGATCAGGAGCACGATCATCACAATGGTCGATATCAGCAGACTGTGCCGGTCCTTGTCGACTTCCATATAGCGTGCTTTCTCCACGAGCGGCAGTATGCTCATGATCTGGAACTTGCGGTTGCGCGCATTGTAGAAATCGGCGTCCTCCTTCGCCATGTCGATATAGCGGTAGGCGCGTTCCACGTCGCCCTGTTCGAACATTGTGCGCCCGAGATCAAGTTTCGAGACAGTCTCGCGTTTGGCCGATTTGACGTCAAGGATCGCCGACTGAATCTTGTAATAGAGGTATTTGTCCTGGTCTCCGGCCTGGGCGTAAAAGTCTCCGAGTATGGACGACAGCATGGCCTTGACATCCAGACTTACGTCATGACGGTCGAGGAGACGTTTGAAAATAGGTATTTTCTCAGATGCTTTCAGCCCTTTGCGCGGGCTGAAAGCCATGGCATACTGGTAGTGGTAGGAATTCGGGGCGGCTATCGCCATCACCGAATCGCAATATTGTCCCGACAGGCGGGCGTATTTGTCGGAGAAATCCGCTACGGAATAATTGCTGAGGTCGGAGAAGAGCCTGATACACAGATAATAGAAGTTTATTTTTTGTTCTGCCGATGCATGCGACATGTCGATATGGTTCACGATGTCGACCGCATCTGTGAAGCTGCCTCCTGAAAGATAGGTGAATATGAGGTCCGACTTGGCCTGAACGATATTGTCGATATTGCCGCTTTTTATAGCTGTGTCATATTCTCGAGTGGCGTATGTCAGGGCCGAATCACCCTGGAAACTTCCGTACTCTGAAAAAATGTCATGAAAAGCTTTGGCACGCGCCGGCAGATTGTCGGCAGGAATGCGCGATGCGATATTTTTCAGACTGTCAATGCGGTATTCACGTGTCACTTAGTAGGTGTCGCGGCGATCGAGCACGTCGTCGAGCTGTTTGAGAATCGAGTCTACAGGTGTAGGTCTTGATGCTGCGGCCATGTGGGCCGGAATTATCGTGATGGCAGCGATAATGTTAAAAATGAGGCATGTAAATCTTTTTGTAATCATCTGGTGTGGTTTTACAGGGAGATGAAGGTGAGGTGGGGAGGTTGGGATTCACCGCCTCGGAGAGGCACNNGCTGCTCCGAAAGACGCTGCTCCGACTAGCGGGTCGGAGCGGCGTCTATTGTCTTGCGGGGGCCGGAGGGGAGGAGGTGGAGGCGTATTTCGCGGCCGGCCATGTTGAAGAGTGGTATGATGGCGCCATCGGAGGCGGCGTCGAGATCATCGGGGATGCTTTCGATGCCGGATCCTATGTCGGTGAGAGTGAAGCGGCGCGAGCCGTTGCCTATGGCCGGTTCGGTGCAGTTCTCTGTCGTCACGTTCTCATAAGTGCCGTTGCCGACAGTGGAGGAATCCACATATAGCGCCCATTCGTTGTCGGCTACTCCGTCGACATGCAGATTCTTGATTTTCAGATTGGTGACTGCTTTGCCGGAATTGCTCGAAATGCCGAATGCGCGATAACGGGAATCGTAGATATCGACATCGGAGATCGTGACGTCCTTGACTTCAAGGAAGTATCCTCCCCGCACGTGCAGCGCAGGACATGAGGAACCCCAGAAACCGCCGTGCTCGCCCGGCGTTCCGTTTTTATCGCCGGCGCGCTCTATGGTGACATCGCTCACGCGAGTGGTGCCGGCAAAACCGGTGCCCTGAAACTCACCGTTGACGTGAAGTCCCTCCTCGAGAGGATCGGCTATATAGAGGTTGCGGGCAGTGTTGTCACGGCCTCCGTAGAGAGCGCAACTTGAAGCGCGCCAATTGTTTTCGCCCGTATTGAATTCGTAGACATTGTCGGCGGCTATCGTTCCGGTGCTCCATACGGCCATGTCGTCGTCACCGTTGTTGCGGAAACTGCAGTGGGAGAGACGTGCTCCTGTCGTGCCTGAGCAGAAATTGAAACCATCGGCGTAATTATTGCGGAAACGACAATACTCAATCGTAAGATCGCGAGAGGCTTTGCCGCTGTAATCGGCGATCCATCCGCCGCACTCGAAGTGATCGGCGCGGACATCGCGGATCACACTTCCGGACCCGAGCGAACCCTGGAAGGCCTTGCCTACCTGATTGGAGGGATTGTTGTCGAAATAGCGCTTGTTGTTGGCAGTGTTCATCGAGAATCCCTGAAATAGAAGACCGTCGCTGTTTGACTCGAAACCGCGTTGCGAGAAAGTGGAGCGGTTGTCGCTCGACGCGTTGAAATAAAGGGTTGTATACCACATTCCCGCACCGACTATCCTGACATTGGCGGCAGAGATGTTGATTCTACGGGGCACATTATAAGTTCCTTCCGGTATATAGACCGTCTTGCCCGAACTCCGGTTTATGAGAGTGGCGAGAGCGACCGATCCGTCAAACATCACCTTCTCGCCCTCGATGTCGTCGAAAGTCACCGGAGCGGGAATCTTCTCGAGTTCCACAAAATCGATAGTATAGGGAATGTCCGAGCCGTCCTCCTTGACTATTCTGAACCGTTCGCCTTCGGCTATGGCACGCGGAAGGCGGATATAGACCTCGTCAAACCGCATTCTCGCGAATTTGGAATCGGCGGGAATATTGTCGGGATATTTGTCGGTGGTGTTGGCTACAGCCGTGTATTGCCACGCCCAGAAAGAATCAATCGTTATGTCGGCGAGTTTCTCCGAGCCTGCATACAGGGCAAGAGTGCCTTTGAGTCCGGAGCCGTCGGAAGAGTCCGGAAGAGAGAAACGGAGAGAAAGCCCGTCGGCCTCACGTTCGCAGCGCCATTCCACAAAATCGCCATCCTTGAGCAGAGTGAGCGCGCATTGGCGGGAAGCCTCCGCCTGGAGCGGCACCTGGGAATATGGTATGGGAGGATAGAGAAATTCACCTGCGCAAGTGAGGCACATATCCGGTTCCGCCTCATAGCGCAGATAAGGTCGGTCGTAATATCCGCGTTTAAGTTCGTCAGAGGGAAAAGAGAGACATTGTGCCAGAGCCGGCGTCACTGAAAAGGCTGTGGCGGCGAGCGCGATATTGCAAATGATTTTTTTCATTTTTTGTAATTCACTAAAAGTTTCTGAGGTATGATAATGCAAAAATAATCGTTTTGCAACTCAATACGGGCGATGTGTAATCCAAATATAGGTAAAATAACGGTTATATTTTGGTTAAATCACATCTTAGTAAGTATTTACAAAAAATAAAAATATGTAAAAATATAGTATGTAATCATAACTCGAGGGGTTATCTACGTGTTAAACGGTGCGAATTACAACGATTATATAATATGAAAATATTTTATTAATACAAGGCTGATTATCAACTATTTAAAATGGGGGGGTATTTGATGATACTATATTCTCATTTAACTGTGCCCGCACGGGGGAAAGTGTGACTAATTTTGCCACCGAAATCATAACTGCGGTAAGTACCGGTTGAACATACGGTTTGTCCCGATGATATGATTCACAAAAACTCAACGCGTTCCGGAGCCAATTATTATTAAACGGAACAGAAACCGACACAAGAAGCGCAATACAGACAATAACAAATTTTCCAATTAATAATAACTAAAAATTAACAAACATGAGAAAACTCAACTATCTCGCGCTTGCAGCCCTCGCAGCAGCCGCACTGAACGCCCAAGCAGAGGATTATACCTATGGTAATCCCAAAGATGAAAATGGCAATTACATCGTGAAGTACGATCTTGAGAAAGGCGCCTTCGCAGAGGCCAACGACTGGGAGATCGACGAGACCATCGTCTTCGCGATCGACGTTACAGGCACTCCTCTTGCCGACGCGCTCAAGAATCCTTCGCGCAATCCGGCGGTTCTCGGCCGCGGCGTGGCATATGACCTCTTCATGACCAGCGCACCCGAGGGTACGGAAGGCAAGATGAACATCGACGGCCGTCTGATGCACATCAAGGACAACATCTACGGCATGACAGTCAACTTCTATCAGCAGCACGTGAGCCGTTACGCCGACGCAGGCATGGGCCCCAACTCTGATTTTACCGACTACGAGGCTCTTCAGCCCGGCGCGGTAGTAAGCTGGAACTCCAACATCTTCGGTTTCGGCTGGAGCGTCGACAACCCGGGTGCCGAATGGTGGGACGGCGTCGCAGCTCCCCAGACTGATTCGTTCCCCTTCGCATGCGCTCCCTACACAGGCACAAAGACTTCTAAAGAATTCTTTTACGGTGATGTGACTCCGGCCGACCAGTGTCCGTTCGAAGGACTTGATCCTGCTGCATATCACAGCATGTGTGATGCATGGGGCGGCTACGCGGCTCCCACTGCCGAGGCATTCGGAATCGCCACTCCGGTAGAGACAGTAGCAGTTGACGCACAGACTGTCAGCAGTGTCTACTTCGACCTCCAGGGCCGTCAGATCACAGAGCCCGCACAGGGTCTCTACATCCGTCAGGACGTCAAGGCCGACGGCACTGTAAAGACAGTGAAAGTAGTAAAGTAATGTAAGACAATCAAAACTGAGACCGACAGCGCATCCCCGCAAAGAGCCGGGGATACGCTGTCGAACTTTCCGGACACACTCTCCATCGCATCACCTCGCTTCTCGGACAAACCAAAAACAAAACAATCCTTATTCTGCACCTAACTGATTGATTCGACATGAAACACTGGATTTTCAAACTGTTCCTTCTCTCGGCGATGCTGATCGGCGCCATGTCGGCGCAGGCGGCCGACAAGAAGGTATCGGGACTGGTCCTCGACAATGAAGGCGAGCCGCTGATCGGCGCGACCGTACAGGTGTCGGGCTCCACAATCGGTATTGCCACCGACCTTGACGGCCGCTTCGAGCTGACCGTACCGGTGGGCAAGACTCTTCAGGTGACATATCTCGGCTACCGTCCGGCATCCGAGAAGATCACCGCCAACAAAGACGTCTATAACTTTACGCTCTCGCCCGACGCGACATCGCTCGACGACGTGGTGGTTGTCGGTTACGGCGTCCAGAAACGCAGTGAGGTCACAGGCTCCATTTCGTCCGTGAAGGGCGATCAGATCCGTGACTTCTCGGTCAACTCCGTAGCAGACGCACTCTCCGGCATGTCGGCCGGTGTGTCAGTTACCAAATCGACAGGCTCACCCGGCGAGGCTCCCGACATTCTGATCCGCGGCGCGGGTTCGATCAACGGCATGCCGCCGCTCTACATAGTCGACGGAGTGAAACAGGGCACGGGCTTCAATTTCAACATGCGTGACGTCGAGAGCATCGAGGTTCTCAAAGACGCAGGTTCATGCGCCATCTACGGAGCCGAGGCAGCCGGCGGCGTCATTCTCGTGACCACCAAGCGAGGCAAGGCCGGCAATCCTTCGCTCACGCTCACCGCACGTTACGGTTTCCGCAAGGTCGACACCGACATCAAGCTGATGAACCGTGACCAGTTCATACAGGCCAAGGCCTACACCGGCGTAGACATTCTCGCCTACGAGGGCGTGACATCGGCAAGCGAACTTCCCGACAACGACTGGATGGACACAATGTACGACACCGGCCAGGAGCAGGAGTACATGCTCGCGCTCTCCGGGGGCAGCGACAAGATCAAATACTACGTGTCGGGCGGCTACTACAAAGAGAAAGGAACCTACCTTGACTCAAGCGCCGACCGCTGGTCGCTGCGTGTCAACGTAGACTACAATATCAACCGCTATCTCTCGGTGGGAACATCATCCTACGGCAGCGTGCAGAAGACCAACCCGACACGCGTCGGCACGATCTATACGAACGCCATCCCGTTCCGTACTGTCCCGACCTGGGCTCCCCTCGACGAAGACGGCAACTACTCTCTCGCCCCGAGCTACATCAACGGCCCGAACCTCTACGGTAACGAGCTCACCTATCACAAACGCGGCAAAGACTACGGCGCCAACTTCCTCGGCTATGTCAACGTAAGCTTCATTCCCGACGTGCTCGTGCTCCGACTCAACGGCGCATACAAGGGAGGCGCATACGACAGCCGCGTCTTCTCCGAGGCATTCAACTTCCGTTCGGTTTCCGAACCGGCATGGATGGAGTCAATGGCCGGCACATCGACCGAGCTGACCGGCAACGCCACCCTGACATTCGAAAAGACATGGAAAGACGTGTGGAACCTTCGCGTCATGGCCGGTGTCGAAGGCAACAAATATGACGCCTACGGCAACTATATCCGCGCCATCGACTTCCCGACCGACATGGCATGGTCGATCAACCTCTCGAGCAACACCGCCAAAGAGGCCAAGGACTTCCCTGGCGTAGGCCGCTCGCTCTCATTCTTCGGCCGCGTCAACTTCAACTACGACGGCCGCTACTTCCTGACCGCCAACTTCCGCCGCGACGGCTCCGACCGCTTCGGCGAGAAGAACCGCTGGGGTAACTTCCCCTCCGTCAACGTGATGTGGCGCGCTTCGGAAGAGAAATTCATCAAAGAGAACCTTCCCTGGCTCACTGACCTGAAAGTGCGCGGCAGCTACGGTATCCTCGGTAACGACGGTATCGCCCAGTTCCTCTACGCCCGCTCGTTCATCGGCGACCAGATCCTCTACAACTTCGGCGGCAACAACGAGGTTTCGGGCTGGGGCGTATTCAAGGTGCCCAATCCCGACATCAAGTGGGAGGAAGTGCATCAGGGCGACTTCGGTATCGACCTCGGCTTCTTCAACAACCAGCTGACCTTCTCTTACGACTACTACAACCGTCAGACCCGCGACATGCTCTACAATCAGGTAGTGCCTCTCGGATCGGGTATCAACTTCTATCCCGAGGATGCGGTGACCTACATGCCGATCAACATCGGAAAGGTGCTCAACACCGGTCACGAGATCGCGATCAACTGGCGTCAGACCGTATCGGACTTCACCTATGGTGTAGGCTTCAACGCATCGTGGAACCACAACGAGATCCAGTCACTCGGCGAGAACAACGCGCCGATCACCTCGGCCGACGGCATCAACCGCACGCAGGAGGGCCACTCTATCGCCGAACTTTGGGGCTACAAATGCATAGGCATCTTCCAGAGCCAGGAGCAGGTTGACGAATATAACGCCCGCGCCCAGGCCGCAGGGCAGCCCTGGTACTGGAAAGAGAAAACCGGAGTGGGCGACCTCATCTTCAGCGACATCAATCGCGAGACAGGCGAACACCAGGGATATGTCAACGCCGACTGTCAGGACTTCATCGGCAACCCCTGGCCCAAAATGACCTACGGTCTCAACATCAACGCCACCTGGAGAGGCTTCGACCTCGCGCTCCAGTTCCAGGGTGCCGCCGGCTTCGACATCTACAACCAGGTGAAGATGTACACCCAGCGCTTCGGCGACGACGGCAACACCACCATGGACATCTACAAGAACTCCTTCTTCGGCGAGAACGGTCTGACCGACCAGCCGCGCTGCGGATTTTTCGAGGACGGTGCCTGGATGGGCGACGCATCGGAAAACTTTTCGACCGTCTCCTCATTCTGGACAGAAAAGGGCGACTACTTCAAACTGAAGAGCCTCGTCTTCGGCTACACCCTGCCTCAGAATATCACCCGCAAGGCAAGCATGGAGCGTGTGCGCGTCTACTTCTCGGCGTCCAACCTCTTCACCATCACGAAATATTCGGGCATAGACCCCGAGATCGCCGGCACATCGACTTCCGCCGGATCAGGCACATCGATGACCGCCCGCGGTGTGGACACATTCAACCGTTACATCCCCTCGCGCCTCTTCTCGTTCGGTCTTGACCTCGAGTTCAAATAATTCAGGCGTGAAAAGAAAGAACAAACAACAAAGACTCGAATCAAAATGAAAAAGATATTTGGTTATATACTGGCCGCAGCCGCACTGACTCCCGCGCTGACAAGTTGCTCGGACTATCTGGAGGTGACCGATGAGTCGTCCGTATCGCCCGACAACTTCCCGACCAACATGACGCACGTCGACCTGCTGCTGAACTCAGCCTATGCCGGCAGTCACCAGCTCGGACTCTACGGCTACATGTGGTTTCCCAAGTTCATGTATCTGATGGACCACAACCTGGACTGCTTCGGCAACTATGACGACCGTTCCGACTTCCTGATCAACAACGTGTCGACCGACAACTACTACAACACGAAGATCTACGGCAACATCATGCAGTGGATCCAGTTCGCCAATACAGCGATCGACGCATGCGAGAAATATGAGCCCAATGCCGCTGAAAGTGAGCTGGCGCAGCTCAGCTACATGAAGGGGCAGGCCCTCTTCTTCCGCGCGCTGGCTTACTGGCACTCCCAGATCTACTTCGAGCTGGAGTCCAAAGCCGATGCCAAGGGCTTCCCGATCATCGACGGCGTGCCGACCTCGATGAGCGAGATGATGCCCCAGCGCAACAGCGCCGCCGAGACATGGCAGTTCACCATCGACACTCTCAACGAGGCCATCACATGTCTTAAAGGCCACAACAGCGACAAGGTGCGTGTCACCGAGTGGGCGGCCAAGGGACTTCTCGCCAAAGTGCTGATGCAGGCGCGCCGTCCGCAGGAGGCTATCCCCGTGCTCGAGGACATCATCAACAACTCTGGCGCGCAGCTTCTCGACTATGACACTTACAAGGCTGCCTTCTATGCTGACGAGGCGCACGAGTTCAACAAAGAGACCCTCTTCGAGATCGACTTCTCGACAAATGACAAGCAGAAAGGACCTTGGGGCGGTTTCACCTCCGGATCGGGCATGCAGCTCGTGATGGGACCTTGGTTCGTCAGCCTCGACACCCGTCTGACAGAGACCGACTTCAACAACCTCGCCAACGGCATCGAGACAGTATCGATGTTCACCAACTCCGACCAGTGGGGCAACAACTATGTGCATGATGGCAACGTGAAGCGTTTCGGTTTCCCGTTGGGCCTTCCTNNCCCTCCCCACCGTGTGAAAAACCCGAACTACGATCCCAACGCCCGCGTGAAGACCCAGGAGAACTTCGGCATCATCATGGATCCCGCCTACACGGCGGCGAGTCAGGCCGTCCGTGACAACAAGACCGCCGACCCGCGCCTCTTCATCGGCGCGCAGCAGGCCTTCTTCGATCCCTACAAGGATCCCCGCGGCCGCACCACATGGATCGCGCCCTCGACAGAGGCCAACGACCTCGGCCTTACGTCGCACTATTATTTCATGATCAAGAAATTCATGAATCTCGAGGGCAGCGAGGCCGACACCAACCAGTCGAACCCCTCGAACATACCGGTGATCCGTCTGGCCGACATCTATCTTCTCTATGCAGAGGCGATCGCGGCCACCAATCCCGGCACCGCGCTCGAATATGTGAACAAGGTTCACCGTCGCGCCTACGGCCAGAATCCTAACACACCGTCGAGCTATGACTACACCTCGCTGACGGCGGCGACACCCGCGGCCGCCAACTATCCCGACGATCTTCTCGCCCACGACGTGATCAAATATGAGCGCTGGGCAGAGCTGTGGGGCGAAGGCCAGTGGTGGTTTGACGTCCGCCGCTACGAGATCCTTCCCAACGAGATGAAGATCTTCAACTCGACGCGCAACGGATCGCCGACCTACATGGAGCGTTGCTACTCGCTTCCGATCCCGAAGACAGAGATCGAGCGTTACAACGGCACGCTGACACAGAACTACAACTATTGATCGCGTATCAGGTGCGGGACCGATAAAGAATTCAATCAATCCCTTCGAAAAGGGGGGCGCGCTTTCGGGTGCGTCCCCCGATTAAAAAGAAGCTCAAGCACAGACTTACAGTCAAACCGCCACACTGCAGACGGTAATAAAGAAATGCACCTGACACAAAGGACCTGATAACCAATCGACATACAGACAACAAGATCACAAGAACAAAAACAAACAACTAAACATTAATCAAATGAAAAAATTACAACGATTTCTGACAGCATTGATGACGCTTCTGTTCATAGCGCCATCTTATTCTGCCATGGCAGCCGACATGCCGGCCGACTTCTATATAGTCGGGCATGTGCAAAAAGGTACGGAGTCCAGTAATTGGAGTACCTGTCTTCAATACACCACAAAGGATGAAGCGAAAAAACGCTTTGTTTTTGATATCTCCATTACAAATTCATTTAATGGAGGAGGATCTTTCGCTTTCCGACAGGATAAAGTCGATGGGGCCAATTGCCAGTATGGAGAAAACTATTACCGCCCGACAGGTAAAGTCTCTGGTCAAGACGAAACTGCGGCTTTAAATGGTATTTATACGATGGAAAGATGGAATTCGGATACATCAAAAGGTCCGGGATGGTTCCTGTCCGCCGGAAATTACAGATTGGTGGTAGATTTCAGCAGTGACGCACCCGTGCTGAGAGTTCTTGCGGAAAACGCAGAAATAAAGGATCCCGAACCCGCCGAGTTTCCCGGGGAACTTTACCTTATTGGTAATGTCGCCGACGGAAACGGCTGGGGTAATGTCGGTTTTAACATTCAGGGCACACGCAATGAGGAAAACCGTACATTCACATTTATCGAGGCAAGAATCAACGGTTCATTCGCTTTCTGCAATGATGTCACGACAAATGCCGACGGATGCAAATCTCATGATGGATTCTATGGACCTTCCGGCAGCGATGCTCCGGCTAATATAGGCGCCAATAATACAATGGTAAACAAATCGGGTCACGGTTATACAATCGACACAGGTTATTATGATATTGTCGCATATTTTCCTGAATCCGGGGCTCCCTATTTCACTATTACCAAGGTGGAGGGAGTCGAAGACTGGTATTTTGTAGGAGACCTTAACAACTGGTTCAGTACTGAATTTACTGAAGAAGGAGGCGGTCAGTCGTTCATTGGGGATGATAGCCTTTGGGCCACAACAAAACATAACTGGAAATTCAAAAGAGTCACCGCCGACATAAATGCCGAACTTGCCGAGCAGGGCGGATGGTATATGTTTGACAATTTCCCGTTGGTTGACGGCCACCCCACTCTGTCAGGACAGTTCAAGATCAAAGACAGTTCTGACGGCTGGAGTGGCAATGAATATGTACATCCTTCTGATGTGACTTATGCCAACGATGAAAATTTCAAGGCCTATAACGCAGGAACACTTAAAGAAGAATATATAGGTAAAGGCGAGCCGTTCCCCGGCACAGTGCTTGTAAAGAAAGCCGGCAATATCAGTATTGGTCACGGAGGCAATCTTCATTTCCAGTGCAATGCTGTGCGGAATGCAACGATTTATTTCAATCCGAATTTCAACGGCAAACCGGCACTCCGTATTGACGGTGATCCTGTAGACTATTTTATTTTCTATTGCCGAGGTGAAGAAGGTGACGAGGATAATACAGTCAGAGGCCGTGTAGTAGAAGGTAAGCCTAATTCAAACAATTATTACCTTCCCGGAACTACGGGTGATAATGGTGTGACATTGGAGAATCCTGCAGGCGGCGAACATATGAATATCGGCGACGGCAAGACATTCCACAAGATCGATCTTACAAAATCGCCGACTGAGATCCTTGCTCAGTTTGCAGCAGCCTTCCCCACAGCATATCCGAATTCAAAAGTAAATCAGGCAATGTTCAAGGATATCGCCGAGAAAAAGAAACTTCCTAACGGAGTTGTGATCGATGACCGCGACTTCATATATATCGAAAAAGTTCCCAACGGTTTCGCAAGTCCGGCAGGTGTACACTTCTCGATGCTTCTCAATCAGGCTCTCGACACAGAGTCGAAGAAAGTACCGACCATCCTCTCGACAAAGCATATCTATTATCTGAATGCCTATACGCCGGTACATGTGCATGTCAACTATGACGGCATGAAAGGCGCTTATAAAAATGCAGGATACGGAGATCCGAAGGTTTCATATCGTGTGTACTATACAAAATCTTATCAGCCGGTCGGCAGCTCAGCGAGCACCTATGGCCGCTATGTGGTCAACAATGTAGATTACTGGCCTTCGGCTCAAGATGAGAATGAATATGCTGTTGAAAATAAAGAACTTGACCACCTTATCAGCTGGGGATCTAATCTCCCTCTCACCAAGAATGATAATGTCGGCAACAAGATAGGCTGGGTGGAGCTCAACGAGTACAAGAATCAGTCCGAGTGGGGCGCTACGTCACAAAGCCATAACCATCCTGACATAATTATGTGGAATGTGAACTGGGGTCACAGACGCGATGTCGAAACCGCGCAGAGTATCGCGGCTTACGCAGCTAACGACATTGAAGACCAGCGTCTCCGTCTACGCTCACGCTACTCGACGGCTTATGTGCAGTTCCGCGTCGAGGTTCCTCACAAGACTGATCCTTCCAAGACTATAGTGAACTATTTCCCGTCCCAGCTTGACATCGAACAGGACAGCGAGCACTATCCTATCGGCGGCAAGGACCTCTATGTGGTGATGGACAACAAAGACGGTGTATGGACAGGAGTGGACGACATCGAGATCGACTACTGGTATGACGGCGATGAGGTAGAAGACAACTCCGTACCGGTGTTCTATAATCTTCAGGGTACGAAAGTTGCCAATCCTTCGAACGGCATCTTCATCATGGTGAAGGGCGGAAAGAGCAAGAAAGTCTTTATAAAATAAAGATGACAGATATTCCGGTGCGGCTTTGCGGCCGTATCGGAAACCAAAAAAAAGAGGGGATGGATTGTGGGAGCAGCGCCTCTCCGAGGCGGTGATAAGTGGGGAGGAAAGGGGGCT
>DAAV01000148.1 GCA_001701295.1 Bacteroidales bacterium H10 | reverse complement strand
CAAAACGCTCCATCGAGCCGAAAGGCGCACGGTGGATCATGACAGGACGATGTTTCTGATTGTCGGCGCCTGTATATTCAAGACCGAAACGCTCCGGAAGATTGTAGTCCACCTGGATAGTTCCGAGCTGCCAGCGGCGTCCGATGGCATCCTTCACCATGAAGTCAAGCTTAGGCCCGTAGAACGCGGCCTCGCCTTCAACCTGACGGGCCTTCAGTCCTTTCTCGGCGCAGGCCTCGATGATGGCGTTTTCCGCCATATGCCAGTTTTCGTCCGAACCGATATATTTTTCCTTGTTTTTAGGATCGCGGAGAGATATCTGCACTTCGAAGTTCTTGAAATCAAGAGCCTTGAATATATACAGGATTATATCCATCACCTTGAGGAACTCATCCTTGATCTGCTCGGGAGCACAGAAAAGGTGCGCGTCATCCTGCGTAAATCCACGCACACGGGTCAGACCGTGAAGCTCACCGCTCTGCTCATATCGGTAGACCGTACCGAACTCTGCAAACCGAAGCGGAAGATCACGATAACTGCGGGGCATCGCCTTGTATATCTCGCAATGATGGGGGCAGTTCATGGGTTTGAGCATATACTCCTCTCCCTCCTGGGGCGTATGGATAGGCTGGAACGAGTCTTTGCCGTATTTGGCCCAGTGGCCTGAAGTCACATAAAGAGCCTTGTTGCCTATATGCGGAGTGATGACCTGAAGATAGCCGTAACGCTTCTGGATCTTGCGGAGGAACTGCTCGAGACGATCACGCAGAGCCGCGCCTTTAGGCAGCCAGAGAGGCAGTCCGGCACCCACGGTATGAGAAAATGCAAAGAGTTCCATCTCCTTGCCCAGCAGACGGTGATCTCGCTTCTTGGCCTCCTCAAGCAATGCCAGATATTCGTCGAGCATTTTCTTTTTCGGGAAAGTCACACCGTAGACACGGACGAGCTGCTGGCGCTTCTCGTCGCCTCGCCAGTATGCTCCGGCAAGCGATGTGATCTTTACCGCCTTGATCGGAGCGGTCGTAGGGATATGGGGACCACGGCACAGATCGGTAAACGCACCCTGGGTGTAGGTGGTGATATGTCCGTCCTCAAGCTCACTGATCAGTTCGCACTTATAGACCTCGCCTCTGTCACCGAACATCTTGAGGGCATCCTGCTTGGAGATATCGGCGCGACGTATTTCCTCCTTGCGTTGTGCGAGCTCGAGCATTTTCTTTTCAATCTTGGGAAAGTCCTCGGCTGTGATCTTGTGTTCTCCCGGATCAATATCGTAATAGAAACCTGTCTCTACGGCAGGACCGATGCCGAATTTCACTCCGGGATAAAGCTCCTGAAGAGCTTCTGCGAGAAGATGAGCCGAAGAATGCCAGAAGGCATGCTTGCCTTCGGGATCATCCCATTTGAATAGCTCTATTGAGGCATCGGTATTGACCGGACGGGAAATATCCCATTCCTCACCGTTGACTTTAGCCGCAAGCACATCCGCTGCAAAACGCGGGCNNGCTGATGCTCTCGGCGATCTGGAAAGGCGTAACGCCTTCAGCAAACTGTTTTACACTTCCGTCAGGAAAGGTAATATCTATCATATGCGGTTTCTGTTTGTTTCTTGTTTCTTTTCCGGCATGAAGGCTCTCCGTCCATGCACACAAATGCGGATCGGCATGTACGTACTTCCTGCAGAAGCCCGCGCATACAAATCCGCGCAAAGATACAAATTATTTTTCAATCTGCAAAATCAGCGTTTTAGACATCATTTTAGTCATCTTCATCGAAGTCATCATCCTCGAAGTCGAGATAATATGTGTCGGCATATGTATCCTCGCGAAAACGCGACAGTTCACGCGAGTCTCTCTTGGTAGGACGTCCAAGTCCTTTCCGGCGGTCGACAAAGCCCGAAATCCGCGTCATTTCAAGGAGTTCATACTGCGATTGAGGCGTTATGTTCTCCAGATACTCAGGCACAAGTTTTGCCCCGAGCCGGTTTCCCGTTACTGCTTTCACACGAAAGGAATAGGTTATCGGCGGTTTCCGCACTTCGATGATATCTCCCGGTTTTATCGTACGGGACGGTTTGACGGCAGATGCGCCGATCATGACCCGGCCTTTCTTGCATGCATCGGTAGCTATCGTTCTGGTCTTGAAGACTCTCATGGCCCAAAGCCATTTGTCGACTCTTTCCTCCTGTGCCATAGATCAGTCCTTGTCTGTGGTGCGGACAAGAGTCAACACCGGTTTCCTCTGAGAATCATATAGCACGACTTCCGAAACGGATACGGGACGCGCCGCCGACACTTCCTCAAGCGCCACCACAAGAGCCGTCTCTGACTGCTGGTCCGGACAAGCCATGCGTGTGAGGGCTATCGCATTGAATGATATGGAGTTGGGCTGATCCATATCGATTTCTATACTTCCGTTCATTATATTGCAGCCGGTGTTACCGTGAAGCTTGCCCTCATCTATGTCGATGACAAGTTTCATGCCTTCCACATCTATAGGCTGATCGTTGATCTTCGTTACCTTCCAGGTGCCATTGAGAAACTCGAAGTTCTGATGCATGAGTGTCATCATTTCCCGCCCGGTCTCGTCATAGAAAGTGAGATAATAATCACTGTTCTCAACCCTCCAGCTATAAAATTTGGTCGAGCCGAGCGCCGTATTTATTTCATAATCCGTAAGCCCTTCCTTATTACAGAGCATCATGGTGACGGCTATATGGTCGAAACTTATGGTTGAGTCATTGGGATTGCATGTATAGCCCGCATTGATCACGTTACAACCGTTGTTTCCATACATTCTCTTCTCCGAAGGCACAAATTTAATAAATGGAGCAGTCTCTCCGACAGCCTTCTTTCCCATGACGGTCTCTATTGCCCAGTCTCCCTTAACGACTCCGCGCTTTATCTCATCGGGAGTATACGTTTTCTGATCTTTGCGCTGCACGATATTCTCCCGATCCTGAGGCAGGGTCGGGTTGATTTTGGTACTGTTTTTGTTAAAAAGGCCGCAACCCGTCATCATAACGGCAAGCGCTATTGCGGGAAGCGCAATCACTAAATTATTCTTTTTCATAACTATCTTCTATTTTATATAAGTCTTTAACATATCTATGAGCACTGTAAATCCATAAGGTTTAAGCGCGCTCAGTCTCCCCAGTGTCGGCGACGCGGGAATCTGGTGGGACGAAGCAGAAGCCGCAGAGAAGTACTGTAGAACATATAATTCCAGAACCAGTTGACAAGAACACTGAGTTTATTGCGCATTCCGAGTATCGACATAAGGTGGACTATCATCCATATAAGCCATGCAAAAAAGCCCCCGAACGATGTGCCGGCGATATCCGCCACAGCCTTGTTCTTGCCGATCGTGGCCATCGATCCTTTGTCCTTGTAGACAAACTTTCTGACAAACTCACCGGAATTCAGATTTCTCGCCAGATTTACAGCCTGCTGTATGGCAGGCTGTGCCATCTGCGGATGCCCCTTGGGATAATTATCCGTGATCATAAGAGCTATGTCACCGACCGCAAACAGGCTGGATTCATAACCTTTCACCCGGTTGTATTCATCGACGAGAACACGGCCTCCGGGTCCTATGGCCTCGCCGGGAATTCCGGGCATGGGCTCCCCCTTGACTCCGGCAGTCCATATCAGGGTCTCATAATATTCTTTATGCCCGTCGGCAAAAGTCACATATTTGTCAGTATAATCCTTCATCATCGTGTCGAGACGCACATTGACCATCAGCTCCTGCAGACCCTTCAGAGCCTGCCGCTGCGACTTCGCACTCATCGCTCCGAGCAATCTGGACGTGCCCTCTACAAGAGTTATGGTCACATCATCAGGCTCCAGTTCGGGATATTCTTTTTTGAGAATATATTTCTTCATTTCGCCGAGAGCTCCAGCTATCTCCACACCCGAAGGGCCGCCACCCACCACAAGGAAGGACAAAAGCTGACGGCGCCGCTCTCTGTCTTTACAAATGGCCCCGCGCTCGAAACGGTCAAGAATCTCATCACGCGTATGCGTGGCCTCCGCTACGGTCTTTATGCCGTATGTCTCCTCTCCGAGACCCTGCATACCGAAATAATTATTGGTCGATCCAGCAGCCAGTATCAGCTTGTCGTATGAAATGATCTCATAGCTTGTAGTGACAGTCTTGTTCTGAAGATCAATGCCTTTGACATGCCCCATATGATATGTCACATTACGGTATTTCTTGAACTCTCTCCGGAAGGGAAAACATATATTGGCCGGCACAAGTCCCGACGACGCGATCTGATAGAAAAGCGGAGGGAAACAATGGAAGTTATTTCTGTCGACAAGACATATCTCATATTTGTCGGGATCAAGCCTCTTGCATAGATTCAGCCCGGCAAAGCCGCCTCCTATAATCACAACCTTTTCCATAACTTTCAAACCTTTTAAATAATAACGCCGGCCGTTGTGATAAGTTGTGGCCTTAAAAAGCAATTAAAGCCACGACCGGACCGTTTCTTAGACATGAGGAAATTTCTGACCGCCCTTGCGGCTATCCTGACGACGGTCTGCGGGTTCGCACAGGTCGACGCCGAACAGGTCATGAACATCGGCCGCAATGTGCTGTCGATGGATGACTACATGCTCTCTATCCAATATTTCAACCAGGCCATCAAAGCCAAACCATATCTGGCGGAGCCATATTACCTGAGGGCTTTCGCCAAACTCTCACTTGATGATTTCGAGGGAGCTGAAGAAGACTGCACCCTCTCTATTGAACGGAATAAATTCAAGACCGAGACATACAAGCTCCGGGGATTCGCGCGCCAGTCTCTCGGCAAGGACTCCCTTGCGATAGAAGACTATGATATCGGTCTGCGCTACAATCCGCAGGACAAATACTTTCTCTTCTACAAGGCGGTAGCCCAGACCGAACTTGGGCGCAATGCCGAGGCAGACTCCACTTTCGGGACGTTGCTGCGTATCTATCCGAGATTTGACGAGGGTTATACGGCACGCGGCCGGTTACGGGCCATAGAGGGAGATACTGTAGGAGCACTCGCCGACATCAGCCGGGCAATCGAACTGTCGGGAACCGCGCTTCAGCCTTATCTGCTCCGCGCCGATATCGAAGTGCGGCAGAAAAACTGGGACAGCGCGCTTGCCGACATGAACGAAGCCATAAGACTGCGGCCTCACGAATCGGACTATTATCTGAACCGGGCATTCATCCGCTATAATATCGACGATTATTTCGGAGCGATGTCGGATTACAACTATACCCTTGAACTTGAGCCGTACAACTCGGCCGCGCTCTTCAACCGCGCCCTGCTGCGTTACGAAGTGAAAGATCTCGACCGTGCGGCAGACGATCTGGAAGCCGTGCTTAAGATAGACAAGGATAATTTTCATGCGCAGTACAATCTCGGACTTGTAAACCTGGAACGGGGAAAATATCGTGATGCCCTTGCCAATTTCGATGTCATAAACAAAAGATACCCGAGATTTCATCCGGCATTCTACGCGCGTGCCGAGGCCTTCCGCCTTATGGGCAACATGAAAGCCGCACTGCAGAGCGCCCACATCGGCGACGAGCTTGTACGCGCTTATGTCCGCAATCCGGAAAAGAATCCGCTCGACAGGCCGGCGATCCAGGCCGGGACCGCCNNTGAATCGGAGGAGGAAGTGATGGACCGTTTCAACCAGCTTGTGACTGTCGGCACCACGTCCGACACTCAGCTGTCATATAACGACCGAATCAAAGGACGCGTACAGGACCGCGACATAGCGGTCGACCTCGAACCGGCTTATATGATATCATATATAGACTCCCCCAAGTCTCTGAAATCGACATCGAATTACTTCCGCGAACTCGATGATTTCAATTCCCGGAGATACATCAGCCAGAAACTTTATCTCACTCCTGTGTCCGGTGAACTTTCCACCGACAATTATGACGCACTTTTCGCTCTCGCCGACTTTTATGAACAGCATACGAAATCGAGCGAACGCGCGGCCGACTGGCTGGCGCTCGGAGTGGCAAAAGCCATGCTCAAGGATTATGAAGCGGCCGTCCCGGCGCTCGACAGGGCCATTGAACTCTATCCTGATTTCGCGATGGCATATATGGAAAGGGCCTATGTGCGACAGAATTCGTCTGATCCGCGAATGGCCGCGTTGGCGGTCGCCGACTACGACGAAGCGCTCCGCATCAATCCAAGGCTGGTGTACGCATGGTTCAACAAAGGCAACATCTACTACACGTCGGGCGACTACACATCCGCGCTGCGATGCTACGGAGAGGCTCTCGGAATAGATCCGCAATTCGCGGCCGCACTCTTCAACCGGGGAATCACCTATCTGCGCATGGGCAACAAGAGGCAGGCATTCTCCGACCTCAGCAAAGCCGGAGAACTGGGAGTCCTCCCCTCCTACAACATCCTCAAGCGCATGAAATAAGAAACTTCTTATCCGGATTTGGACAATTGATAAAAAATCACTAATTTTGCGCCGCATTCAGGCAATCGTGTGATGGGAAATTCGTAGGCGGCTCCCGTAGCCGTCCGCTCCCCGCGCAATATGCACGGAGCAAACTTATTTTGAGTAACACAACAACCAACAAACAATGAAGACATTCAAACTTAACGCTCAGCCTCGTGTTGAGCTCGGCAAAAAGTCAGTAAAGGCTTTGCGCAAGGAAGGCAAGATTCCTGCTGTCATCAACGGCGGCGCCATTGTTGAACTTCCCTACAAGGGCACTCTCAAAGATGGCCAGAAACTCGTTGAACTCGATGAAAAACGCGGCATCATCACCACTGACATCACAGTAGCTGCGGAAGACGTGCGCAAGCTCATCTATACTCCCGACATTTTCGAGGTAGACATCAACCTCAACGGTGAGGAAATCAAGGCTGTCATGAAAGACCTCCAGTTCCAGCCCGTAAAAGACACAGTGCTCCACATCGACTTCCTTCAGGTTTATCCTGACAAGCCGATCGTAATGGAAGTTCCCGTTCAGATCGAAGGTCACGCAGAGGGTGTAAAAGCCGGTGGTAAGCTCACACTCTCCATGCGTAAGCTTAAAGTTAAAGCTGTCTACAGTGAAATTCCCGAACGTCTTGTAGTCAACGTCGACTCTCTCGGTCTCGGCAAATCACTCGCAGTCGGCGACCTCCATTTCGAAGGTCTCGAACTGATTAACGCCAAGAACGCCGTTGTCTGCGCCGTACAGCTCACCCGTGCCGCACGTGGTGCGATGGCAAAAGCCGGCGAGGCTTAAGTTTCGGCTTCGGCACGAAAGATATGACATCATGCCTTCTCGCGAGGGCATGATGCTTTTTATTTACTCCTATCCTGCCCAGCGCGGGATTCACATTAATAATCATGAATTTTCTGAAACGTCTCTTCCATACAGGAAAAACCGAAGAGACTAAAGATCCTGATATGAAACGCTTCCTGATAGCATGCCTCGGCAACATGGGGCCGGAATATGTCAACACCCGCCACAATGCCGGGTTCATGGTCGCGGACGCTCTTGCGGACGATGCCGGCGTATCTTTCCAGTCAAAAAGATATGGCGATATGGCTGTGGTACGAGTCAAGAACTGCGAGCTTCTGATATTGAAACCCTCCACATTCATGAATCTCAGCGGTGTGGCCGTAAGATACTGGATGAACCACGAGAAACTTCCTTTGGAAAATCTTCTCGTCGTTGTCGACGACATGGCGATTCCTTTCGGTTCGATACGCATGCGCAAGCAAGGTTCCGACGCAGGCCATAACGGTCTGAAAAACATAGCTTCCGAACTGGGTACGCAGAATTACGCCCGTCTGCGGTTCGGCATCGGCAACGGATTCCCACGTGGCGGCCAGATAGATTACGTGCTCGGCAAATTCCCGCCCGAAGAGATGGAGAAAATGCCGGAGGTTCTGAAGAAAGCATGCGACGCCATAAAGGCATTCTGTCTGTCGGGCCCCGACTTCGCCATGAACCATTACAACAAATAACCGCCCTCCTCATTCGCGGCCGCAGAGGTATTTGTAGCGGCAGTAGCCGCAGTTTTTCTCATCGGCCGCAGGCATGAAAGGTTTCTCTCGGTCGAAGATATCACACAGAATGCGCTCCATCCCTGCGACAAATTCATCGCGTAAGTCATTGTGTGACGTTATCTTCCTTTTATCTACCATCGGGACACATTCAACATCTTCCGGCAGTCTGTTGACATCAAATATTGACAGTCGGATCTTTTCTCCGAGCGGACGGTCCGATTCCGGCATCGTCTGTTCCAGAAGATGGGCATACAGCAACAACTGGAGCATATACTTGGCATCATACGCTCCATTGAACACATCTTCCATATCTTTTGCATCGACATGGGCACTGCCGGTCTTATAATCGACAATACGCATATGCCCGGCTGACACATCGACGCGGTCGAAAGCATATCTGAAATTGACCTCCGGAGCCGCTCCGGCCTGCCATCGCGTCTGTCCCGATATCTCGCCTCCAACCAGCTCAACGGGAGAATCGGCTATATCCCGCCTCACAGCATTACCGATCATCTCGACCAGACGCTCGGCAACCATCGCCGACGCTCCGGCGAGAGGCCTGTCAAGCTCCTCTTCCGCAAGATGATAATATTCTTTGTTCACAGCCCGCGTTACGGCACGTCTGATTCTGTCACCGTCATTTAGAATACTATGTAATGCCGCCTCGTCAAGCACAATGCGCGATCTGAGATATTTCTTCTGCAATTGTTTCGGGAAATACAGGTTAAGCATAGCGTCATGCACTATATTTCCCTGAGTTATGGCATCTATATAGTCCGGAGCCTCGACATCGTCTTTTATTCCCACTACATTCTTGTAATAGAACATTACCTGACACCGGCAATAGTTCATCAGCGCCGAGGCGGAGAGATTACGTCCCCCTTCTGTCTTGCGGAATTCTTCAAGACGCGCCATCACGGAATCATTCTTTTCCACCGGCTGAGGTTTGGGCAGTGTCGATTCGAGACGGAAAGAATATACTTTCTCACGGACCCGTCCCGGAGCATACAGCATCGAGAGCTGCATGAGGAATCTCGATTTGCCGCCGCTACGCATTCCCTCCCCGGCCCTGGCGTCATAGATCAGCGTGACATCGCGCGCTCTCGAGATCAGGCGATAGAAATAATATGCATACAGCTCCTCGCTCTGGTTTCCCGACGGCATGCCATATGCCTTTCTCAAGGTATCGGGAATAAAAGTTCTGCTCCGGGATCTGCGGGGCATGACCTTATCGTTCATCGACAAGACGATGAGATGGTCGAAATCGAGGGCTCGCGTCTCAAGAAGGCCCATAACCTGAAGTCCTTCAAGAGGCTCTCCCTCGAAAGTCACGGTCTCGCCCGCGAGAAGTCTGTCGGCAAGATGAAAGAGAGTCGTGAACCGCATCTCTATCCCGTGCGATTCCACACTTGTGTGGAGCCGGGCAAGAGCCTGCTGGTAAAGCGATATCTGGGCACGTTCGATCTTTGAATTGACAAGATGATTTTTCGCGCCCTCATCCGACAACGCTTCGTCAACCATGTCGAGCACCCGCATCATATAATCGACAGCCTCTTTCACGGTCGTATCACGCCCAAGAGGCGTAAGCATACATGATATTCTCTCCGACCGTTCCGCGATCCATGCCGGTGTCACAACATGGAGATGAAGCCGGGTCATCTCGGTGTTTATGTCATTGACACGTTCTGTCCCAGCCACGACCTGAGTTAGGGGATGCGAAAGAAACAGTCTGAAATCCTCATGATAATAGCCTCTGGTTCCCGCAGCCTTACGCTGCCGTGTCTGCAGGCGTCGTAGATGATATATGAATGACGCGACGGAAGTGTACCGCATGGCATATCCCATGGTAAGATTGACGGCTTTCAAGTCCGGAGGCAAAGAGTGTATAAGCGGCAACAGAAGATTCTCGTCGGGAATCACTACCGCGGCACGCGCATCGGCAATTTTTTCCGGACCTATCTCCTCAAGCCATTCCGATACGCGCATGGCAGCGATCTTGAC
>DAAV01000131.1 GCA_001701295.1 Bacteroidales bacterium H10 | reverse complement strand
CGGCAGTGTGGCTTGTCGTTTCATATTGGTTTGAACAAATGAATTACACCTATAAGAAAATCTGGCTCATCGCTTTCCCTGTAATGATGAGCATCCTTATCGAACAACTGATAAACATTACTGATGCCTTATTCTTGGGGCACGTGGGTGATGTGGAACTGGGCGCATCAGCCCTTGCTGGAATATGGTTCTTGGCAATTTATATGCTTGGTTTCGGGTTCAGTTTGGGGCTACAAGTGGTAATTGCCCGCCGNNAACGGAGAACAGCGGTATGCAGAAACGGGAAAAACGTTCTTTCAGGGATTGTTTTTCTTGCTGATACTGGCGGTACTCCTCTGTCTGCTGTCCAAGATATTTTCTCCTATTCTGTTGAAACATCTGATAACTTCGGATGATGTTTATAATGCGGTTATCCGTTATTTGGATTGGCGTATTTGGGGATTGTTGTTCTCTTTCCCGTTCCTTGCCTTACGCTCGTTTTTGGTAGGCATTACACAGACAAAAGCTCTGAATATGGCGGCTTTCACTGCCGTGCTGGTGAACATTCCGCTGAACTGGCTCCTGATATTCAGCTTCGATATGGGTATATCGGGAGCGGCTATCGCTTCTTCATCTGCCGAAATGTGTTCGCTGGCTGTATTGGCTGCATATATGTTTCGGCACATTGATAAAAAAGCGTATGGCTTATACTGGCATATGGATATAACGATATTGAAAGAGGTATTTTCTATCTCGGTATGGAGTATGCTTCAGTTCTTTATAAGTGTAGCCATTTGGTTTCTGTTTTTCGTGGCTATCGAACGTTTGGGAGAAACGGAATTGGCTGTATCTAACATTGTAAGAAGTGTTTCCGCCTTATTTTCCGTTTTTGTCAATGCGTTGGCTGGTGTCACAAGTTCTTTGGTGAGTAATCTGATTGGCGCAGGTGAAAGGAAAAAAGTTTTTCCGCTTTGCCATAAAATTATCCGTTTAGGATATGCAACAGGCATTCCACTGATTGCTTTTGCTTTGTTCTTTCACCAGTCCATTATAGGAGCATATACGGAAAATCCCGCTATCGTTCAGCTTGCATGGCCGCCTTTTCTTGTCATGCTATTGAATTACTTCTTTGCACTACCCGGATACGTCTATCTGAATGCCGCCACAGGAACGGGAGCGACGCGGACGGTATTCATTTTTCAGGTGACAACTACGATTGCTTATCTGTTCTGCTTATGGGGATTAGATTCTTGTGATGTTCCGTTAGCGACATATTGGGCAGTGGAATACTTATATGTGATATTGCTTGGTACACAATCCGTTATTTATCTTAAATATAAACAATACTAAGAGCTGAAAGTTATGATGAACAAAATATATCCCCGTAAGGGTGACACGCAAACCGTTTATTTGAACGCTGTCGTAAAAGACCCGTCTATCAAAATAGGCGACTATACCATTTACAATGATTTTGTTTCAGACCCTCGTCAGTTTGAGCAAAACAACGTATTGTATCATTATCCCATTAACCATGAACGGCTGATAATTGGCAAGTTCTGTTCTATTGCTTGCGGCGTAAAGTTCCTGTTCAACTGCGCCAATCATACTCTGAGATCATTATCAACTTACACGTTTCCGCTGTTTTATGAAGAATGGGAATTGGATAAGGCTGATGTGGCTTCCGCTTGGGACAACAAAGGCGACATCGTGATAGGCAATGATGTGTGGATAGGATATGAAGCCGTAATTATGGCTGGTGTCCATATCGGTGACGGGGCTATTGTTGGCACGAGGGCTGTTGTGACAAAAGATGTGCCGCCCTATACTATTGTGGGTGGTGTCCCTGCAAAAGAGATACGAAAGCGGTTCAGTCCTGATATGATAGAACAAATGCAGACTTTGAGATGGTGGGATTGGACGGTAGATAAGATACGGGAGCTTTTGCCTTATCTGCAAGATGGTCGTTTGGATAAACTATAGACAATATGAAATCAATCAAATAAATAAGAATCGCTATGAACAACGGAAACCTACCGTTCTCTCTTTTTGGGTAATTGTCCCCAAAAATGTCCGTGGCAAGCCTCTTGCAACGGAAACATCACTGAAAGGCTTTATCATCTGCTCAATAAAGCCTATACAATCTACCGTAAAGAGGTTGTCGAGTGTCGCAAACTTTACAGCCGCTTCACGACCGACTTCCTGAACGGGCATCGTTACACTGATGCCGTCTGTGCTGCGGGCCGAAATGCCCATGAAACTGCAACAGGTATCATCAGCGACCTTTTCAATATTCGTCCTGACCTTGTGAGAGATTACTTTGCAAAACTCAGATTCTCTCATGCTGATGCCGAGCAAATGATAAACGAGCTCAATACTGGGAGGGCTGGCCCAACAGAAACCACTGAAGGGAAAACTTACTTTATGTCCTCCCTTTCAGAGGCTCAAAAGGCCGCACTCGCTGTCCTCGCTGTCAAAGTTCAGATATTCAAGGGTGAAATATCAGTTGCTGATATTTCAGCACTACTGGATTGTCAGGTGGCAAAACCTCTCAAATCCGCAAACAACAGGCGAGTGGCAGTCCTTTTCGACGAATTAGCCGATGCGCGACTGATTAAGCGCGACTGGCAGAAAGTGGTTGCTGTTAACAGACTTATACTTTCTTCTGCCACAGACGCACCGTTAAGCCGTTCGGCCTTATCCTCGGCTCTGGCAGAGGCAAAGACCGAAAACTCCGCAACTACTGTCGCAATCCGAAAGGGTGTACGCCAAGTAGCAAGTATGACAGAAAACGATTCAACATCAACGTTCTGAAACTTAAAACCTTGACATTAACCTTGACACCGGGCTAATGTCAAGGTTAATGTCTTATGCTTAGGCCGCAAATCTCTTATCTTTGCGCCAAATTCAAAATCATATCGCATATGACAAAAAACAGACAGCTTGAAGATTTCAATGCCCGGCTCCGAGACTTTGAGAACAGACTTGAAGCTCTGGGTGGAGTTGACGCAATAAACGAGCGTATCGAATCTATCGCCGCTAAACTCTATTCGACAAAAGAGGTGCTTACGTTGGAGGAAGCCAGCCTTTTTCTCGGACTATCCAAAAGTCAGTTATATAAACTTACTGCTTCCGCAGCGATTCCTCATTACAAACCCGGAGGAAAATACATTTACTTCGACTACGTAGACCTGATCGAATGGGTTAGACAAAACCCTGTGAAGTCAAAAAGGCAGCATGAACTTGACGCGGTAAGATATGTAACCGCCAATCCGATTAAAAAACGCTGAACGTAATGACAAACAACGATATTAAACACATGGAGGCGACGCAGCTTAACGCCTTTCTCGACACGCTCACATATTGGGAGAGGGTCGAGTTTATAACCGACGTAACCAAACGTGCCGGTGTAAGGAGGCAGACTTTCTTTAACTGGAAGTGCATGGCCTGTCGCATACCCGAACACGCAAAACAGATAATAGAGAGCGAGGCCGGAGAGCGCATCTTTGTTGAAGAACCTGCCGCAACCAATCCGTAACCATGATTGAATCCCGCCCTAAATGCGACCCCGACGGTGTATTTTCAGTTAAGAGGACTTGTGCCGAACTTGGCATCTGCCATAAGACCCTGCGCAAACTGCGCCGCATGGGTCTTATATCTCCCTGCAACAGCAATCCGCGCAGACTGAAATACACCGGCCAGTCGATAATCGACTGCTGGGATAAAGCAAAAGAAATATGATAAGCAACAAGACGATAGAGGCTGTAAAAGGTCTTGACATCGAGGACGTGTTGAAGTCGTGGGGGCTGAACTTCCGCCGACGTGGCTCCACGATGTTCGCCTCTTGCCCCTTTCACTCCGAGAACACTCCCTCGTTCTCCATATCGCCCGGCAAAAACCTGTGGTACTGCCACAGCTGCCACCGTGGGGGCGACGGCATCAAGTTCTACGAGGAAAAGGAGGGCATGGACTTCCAACAGGCCGTCGAAGCAATCGCCAAAGCCAACGGCATACATATCGAATACTCTAAGGAGGAACAGACCGACGAGCAACGACAGGCGGCGCAACTGTGCGAGTCGATATTAGGCGCCGTCGCCGTAGCGCATCAGTTTTTCCGGGAACAGCTGCGTGTCGACATGAACGACGAGGCGCGGGGCGCCCGTGAGTATGCCTACTCCCGATGGCCGGAGCAATTCTGCTCAACCTGCGGCATAGGACTCGCCCCCAAAGACGGCAATCTGCTTATGGAATACTGCAAGAGCAAAGCTGTCTCCGAAGATCTGCTCGTGCAGTCCGGCATCTTTCAGAGGGATAAAAAGAGCGGTCGGATTTATACTTTGTTCCGCAACCGTCTCGTTATCCCTATCCGCGACCGATTCGGGCGCGTCATAGCCTTTACTGCCCGCTATCTCGGCGACGCAAAGGCCGATAATGTCGGCAAGTATATTAACTCGTCAAACTCGATGATATTCACTAAGGGAGAGGCCATTTTCGGCATCGACAGGGCGAGCCGTTGCCGCGACGCTCTTTTCTACAATATCGTCGAGGGCGCTCCCGATGTTCTGCGCCTCCAGTCCGTCGGCATGGAGAATGTTGTCGCCACTCTCGGCACAGCGTGGAGTGCCGCACAGTTCGACAGACTGATGAAGTTGACTCAATCAGTCTGCTTTATCCCGGACTCGGACCCTCCGAAAGACGAGCCTTTCGGACCCGGTTTCAAGGCCGTTATGGCTAACGGTGCCGAGGCTGTGCGCCGGGGCTTCGACGTTACGGTGCGCGAGCTGCCCTTCGTCGAAGAACCTGTGCTTGTGCCGATAACCGAAGACGAACTCGAAGCGGCAAAAGCCGACCTTCTCGAACAAAGGCGCGATGAAGCCAGGAAAGCCGGTGTAAAACCAAAGGAACGTGCGGAAATCACTCTCTCCGACGAGGATATCGCCGCTATACCAAAGGAGAAAGTCGGCAGCGTCATTCTACACAAGAACGATGCCGACGAATACATTCTCTCGCCGGAGATTTACGCCGCCATTCCTGAAAAGCCTTTTATACTGTGGCTCGCCGAGAAGAAATTCGCCGCTTCTTCCTCGCTGGCGGAGGAACGCATCATTATCTCCGAAGTCGCAGACCTGCTGCGCCATGTCAGAGATGCGACCGTGGCCGACAGCTGCATCGACGCACTCGCCGCTATCCACGGCACGGTCAAATCGTGGAAAGGTGCCGTCAGCCGTGCCAAAGGGGAAGCCCGGCAACGCGAGGCAAGGCGCGAGCCTAAGAACGACATCGAGCGCAAGAAAGAACTTCTGCGCCAGTGCAATCTGAACATCATCGACAACTGCTTCTACACTTACGACGACGAGGGAGAGGCCGTCAGGCTCTCCAATTTCTATCTTGAATCCCTTTACCATATCAAGGACGAAACCAACGGCACACGCCTGTTCCGTATGGTAAACAAATTCAACGAGTCGGTCGAGATAGAGTTCAGGGAGTCAGAACTTTGCTCGCTTACCACCTTTCAGCAGCGTGTCGGCTCCGTCGGCAATTATATATGGCGAGCCAAGATTGACAAGCTCAACAACGTAAAGGAATATCTCTATCGCGGCACTCGCTCAGCCGAGCGGGTCCGCAAGATGGGCTGGGACGGCATCAACGGCTTCTTCGCTTTCGGCAACGGCGTTTTCAACGGCGACCGCTTCCTGGCCGTCGATGATCTCGGCATCGTGGAAACCGCCCCCTCCAAGTCGTTCTATATCCCGGCTACATCGAAAATGTACGAGAACAATCCCGAAATATACCAGTTCGAGCGGCTTTTCATACATGAAAACCGCAGCGGCATAAAGCTCTACGACTTCGCCGTGCAGCTCGTCAGGGTTTTCGGCGACAACGCCAAAATCGCTTTCTGCTATCTGCTCGCCACTCTTTACCGAGATGTTATCTTCAACCGCACACGCCATTTCCCCATACTTAACCTTTTCGGCGAGAAAGGCACGGGCAAGACTACGCTTGCGACCTCTCTCCAGTCGTTCTTTATCCACAGCGTAGACCCTCCAAACCTCGGTGTTACCTCGGTTCCGGCCATGAACGACCGTGTCAGTCAGGCGGTCAACTCCCTTGTCGTTTTCGACGAGTACAAGAACGACCTCGACGTGCGTAAAATCGCATACCTCAAAGGTCTGTGGGGCGGAGGCGGTCAGACTAAGAAGAATCAGAACACGGACGGCATGGCGGCGCAGACCATCATTTCCACAGGGATAGCCTTGTGCGGTCAGGACAAGCCCACACAGGACATGGCCCTCTTTACCCGTGTTCTTTTCCTCGCTTTCTCCAAGACCTCTTTCTCCAAGCCGGAGCGCGACGCTTACGAGGATCTTGTCGCCATGTGTTCGCTCGGCAATACGCATCTTACCCTCGAAGTCCTCGGTCATAGGCAGCTTTTCGAGAAGAACTTCGCCAACGCATACTCCTTAACTAAATCGGAACTGTCTAAGATTGTCGAGGGCGAGAAGATACACGACCGTATCTTCGGCAACTGGATTATTCCTCTTGCCGCTTTCCGCACCCTCGAATCGGTGCTGTCGCTTCCGTTCGGCTACAACGACCTGCTCACGGTGGCCGTCGCCGGTATGCGGCTGCAGAACGAGACGGCACAGGAGAGTTCGGAGATGGGCGACTTCTGGGAGGCTCTGCAAGGCTTCCATACGCAGGGCCGCGCCATCGACAGAGCGCATTTCCGCATCAAGTGGCACCGCACTTTCCGCAGTACCTCCATGAAGGAGGATATGGTGTTCGCAGAGCCTACCCCCGTGCTGTATCTGAACAGCGCAGCCGTAGCCGGACTTTTCAACGGCAGGGGAGCGACGAACGCCACTGCCAACCGAAGCAACTGGAGTACGATGCTTTCCTATCTCCGCTCGCACCCGTCGTTCCTCGGTCTGAAACAGGACCGCTTCACTATTCTTCTCGCCAACGGTACGCCGGACTATACCTTTGAGTCCGTGAACGGCTCGCAGGTGAAGAAACTGAAAGTCAACCGTCCCAAAGCAATGTGCTTCAATTATGCGATGCTCAAAGCTGAGTTCGGGCTGAATCTCGAAACCGAGATTATCAGCGAGACGGAGGAAATCGCAGAGGACATGGAACCTGCGGCTGCCGCCTCCACATCTCCGCCGCTTCCTCCCAAGACTTCCTCTTTATTCGACCCTCCCGGCAATAAGAACGATATGCCGTTCTGATACCCGGCATCATCATATTTCTCTCAGGTCAACACTCAGATGTTGGCCTTTTTTATTTCCCAAAACTCCAATCAAAGGAATGCAAAAGCGTATGTTCCGCGAAAGCCGGCGTTGACAATACAGCACCTATTGTATTCCAACAGGTTAACCCATATTGCATCGGTTGACAATCGTTGACACTTGTAGTCATTTTCGGCATACCGAATATTTTCAGAGCCAACGGTTGACACTTCCGGGCCGTTACTATACATACTTACTTTTTCTTTCAAAAGAAGATAAAGCATTGTAATAAAGCGGCTTTACGCTTCGCTGTATGCCTCTTGCGGTCATAGTGGCTCCTGTGTCAACACTGTCAACCCCACGCTTCGCCGCTTCCACATTCCTTTGCATCGCCGCCGAATAAGCCCGGCATGGCGTGTCGGTACCGCCTTATCCCCCAAAATCCCTCTTTATCACGTTTTTGTCGGTTGTATAACACACTGATTATCGGTAACTTTGCATATAACTCTTATCGGTATGTATCTATATCTCGAACTTGAAGATTATCTCGCCCAGTGGTTTATCCACGACCAGGGAGGCAATAATCCCGTGCGCCTCATTCGCGGCTCTATGGAGTGGGCTCTGCTCGAACAGTTCTTGCAGACACCACCGGCGGATTATGTGCCGCAGGTCGGTGGCCACGGCCTCGTGTGTATCGTGCTTCCGAACTTCCGCTCGAAAGATACCCGCAGTAATTTTTACCTGCCCCCGAAAGCGACAGAGGCGTTAAAGGCGTGTATCCGCAACCGCTTCGATATTGATATGTGGAACGCTCTGCATCGCTTCGCCGCTATCTTTCAGCGTCAAGACAATCTTATATATGCTTTCATGGAGAAGCACGGCATCGACATGACCGAAAAGAACTGGAACGCTATCGCCAAACGCTATCAGCGCAAGCGCGACATATACAGGCGCATCGAACGGCGCAAAAAAAGTTCACAAAAATAATCCCGACCTCAGACCCCCGAAATAGTACAAGTCCGTTTTGTCCTCCCTGCCATTACAATAATGAAAACATCGACTCAGATTCTCCCCGGAATAAAGGCTATCGGCTGGATTGACTGCCGACATCTGCCGAGGCGCGTTGACCTCTCGGCTATCTGCGGCATGGCGGTGCCTATCCTTACGGATATTCACCCGATACCGTTCTTCGACGAGCCGACCTGCGAGTGCAAGACAAAGAAAGACGGTGCCGGGTACGAGGACACAGCCACCTTGAAGTTCCATACCAACGGCAGACTTCCTTTCGGTGCCTGTCTCGGTTTTGTCGTTACCGATGTCAATGGCAATTCTTTTCTTATCGGCTCGCTCGAAGCTCCGCGCCCGACTGTCGAGTGCGAACTGCGCACGGGGGTACAGTCGGGCGATCCTGCCGGATATGCCTACGAGATTAAACACGTCAGCATAAAGTCTATGGTGCCGTGTATCATATAAACCTTTGCATCAATCCCAATCCACGCCGCAGTGATGCGGCACGTCATACAGATTTTG
>DAAV01000060.1 GCA_001701295.1 Bacteroidales bacterium H10 | reverse complement strand
CACCGATCTGAAACGTCCGGGCATCATAGCCGCAGCCATCATAAAGGCTCGTTCCGCCAATCCTATCGAAACCACAGGCCAGCTTGTCGAGGCGGTGAAAGGGACCCTCAATCCCAAGGCGGAGAAAAAAGATCTTGCACAGGTCTTTCAGGCTCTGCGAATTGAAGTCAACGGAGAAATGGATGCATTGCGGGGACTTCTCGAACAATCCCTGAGAGTTCTGAAACCCGGAGGACGCCTCGCCGTAATCACCTACCACTCCATAGAAGACAGGATGGTCAAGAATTTCATACGCAGCGGAAATGTGGAAGGAGAGATCGACAAAGATATTTTCGGAAACATCTCCACTCCATGGAAACCAGTCACCCGCAGCCCGGTANNAGAAAGAAATCCAAGATCAAGAAGTGCGAAATTACGCGTAGCAGAAAAGAAATAGAAACCAGGAAGACCAATATTCATAGAACAGCCATGGGAAGGAAGAACGGGACTGAAAACGATCCTGCAAAAGCGGGGGCAAACGCAAAGAAAGATAAGAAAGGGGGGTACTCATGGGTGAATGAATTCCGCTATGGACGCTCCATCTCGGTCGAATTCTTCAAAAACAACGCATGGCTCCTTCTTATCATAGTTGTGGCTGTGATCGGCCTTATCGGCCTCCGCTACAAAACAAAGACAAAAATGTCAGAAATCAAAAGGCTGAATACAGAACTTGCACGAGCCGAAAGCTATAAACTTCAGGAAAAAGCTGCCTACATGTCATTGATCCGTGAGACAGAAATGAGACGTATGGTAAGAGAGAAAGGACTCCCGCTTGAATTTCAGGAACAACCACCTTACGAAATCATAGACAACGGACATCAATAACAGATAAAAAAGAAAACAGAGATTATCTGACAGGAATAAACCAAGAATGGATCAATAACAAAATGGCAGCTAAAAAAAACAACAAGGCACACATATTATTCCGCTACGGACTGATCACAATCGGATTCGTGCTGTTTGGCGTTGTCATCCTCGTCAAACTTTTCAGCACCACCGTCATAGAAGCGCATGACTGGAACGACAGAGCCAGATCAGAGCTGTCACGTATAGACACCATAGCGCCCGAACGAGGCAATATCCTGGCAGACAACGGCAATATCCTTGCCTGCAATCTGAAAGTCTACGATATCAAGATCGATCTTCGACATGACAAAATAAAACGGATGAAAATCGTGCCGTGGAGTTCGATCGACTCCCTTGCGGACTCACTTGACCGCTACTATCCCCGTATCGCCAATCTACTGTCACAACCCGCAGATACGATTAAAAAATATTCATGGCACACACGTCTGAAAAAAGAATTCGAGAAACCGGACTCCCTGCGTCCGCGCGCACTTCGTCTGGCACAAAAGAAAACTCTTGAAGATTACGATAAAATAAAAGGATTCCCTTTTCTTAAGGACATCAAAGGACGCCATCCTCTCTATAAAGAGACCCGCAACACCCGTATCTATCCATACGGGCGAATGGCCTACAGAAGTATCGGAAGGGTCAACGAAAACCGCGAGACCAGACAGATACACGGCTACTCCGGCCTGGAGAAAGATCTCGACTCACTGCTTTACGGCAAGCCCGGACTTGCCAAAAAAGTTGCTCTCACCAACGGCATAAGCAACTGGATAGCCACTCCTCCACAACGAGGCTTCGACATCCATACCACCATCGACATAGACCTTCAGGACATGCTCGAAGAGGAACTTCACAAAATCTGCGCCGAAGCCAACGCCGAATGGGGGACAGCGATACTCATGGAGGTAAAGACAGGGGAGATCAAGGCCATATCCAATATAGAGCTGCTTGAGGACGGCACATACGGAGAGGCCCTGAACCGTGCGGTACTCCCCTACGAACCCGGCTCTGTCATGAAGCCGATCTCACTGATGATAGCCTTCGAGGACGGACTTGTAAAAAGTGTCAACGACATGGTGGACTGCAGTCCCTTCATGAAAACGAGTGACCCTCACGGGAGTGGCATGAAGACAATGAAACAGGTGATCGAGCAGTCATCAAACCCTGGAATAGCCCGAGTCATATTCAGAGGATATTCACAGAATCCGGAAAAATGGTATGACCGTCTGGCGGGTCTCGGATTTTTCGAGCCAATACGGTCGGGTATAGCAGGCGAGAGCACCCCCCGGATACGCCGTCTGACAGCAAAGAACTCGAAAGGCCACAACATCACTATGACAGCACGTCACCTTGACCTCGCCCGTCAGGCCTATGGATACAATACGGAATTGCCTCCACTCTTCACGCTGTCAGTTTACAACGCCATAGCCAACGACGGCAAATATGTACGTCCGCATCTGGTGAAAAGCCTCATCGACGAGAACGGTGTAGACTCAGTGCTTAAGATAAGTTACATCCGAGACAGCATATGTTCTGCCGCCACGGCCCGCAAGGTACGCGAATGCATACGCGAAGTGGTATGGGGGGATCATGGTACAGCCCGTCTGGTACGTGACGACCGTGTCTGTGTGGTCGGCAAGACCGGCACAGCCTATCCTGTCGAGAAAGGAGTCTACAACCATGCCAAACGCAGGTATGCGTTCGCAGGTTTTTTCCCTTACGAAAATCCACAGTACAGCTGCATGGCGCTGGTACTGTCGAGTGCGGGCAATTCCGCCAACCGCACTTCAGGCCAGGTAGTCAAGAACATGGCTATCAAGATGTATTCACGGGGAATGCTGAACAACGCCTCGACCTACACGGCGGAAAAAAAAGAAAGTTCACCAATTGTCTCAGCTTCGACCAAAGGGAACATGGGTAAAATAGCAGGCGCACTCGGAATAAAGAATCTCAAACGGGTCAAAACCGCAAACACAGGCCATAACAACCTTATGCCTGATGTGAAAGGATATGATCTGCCATCGGCGATACGCATTCTGGAGAGCTGCGGCATAAACGTGCGCACACGCGGCACAGGACATGTCGTATCGCAGTCAATTCCTCCTGGCTCGACT
Organism: Bacteroidales bacterium H10; assembly: GCA_001701295.1. GTDB lineage: Bacteria > Bacteroidota > Bacteroidia > Bacteroidales > Muribaculaceae > Lepagella. The sequence goes on along the minus strand of DAAV01000060.1, from coordinate 16,733 downwards.
TACCGCCGGGGAGACAATATAGTACTCAGCCTGCGCAACTGACACAACGGAAAGGATAGCGGGGATACACAACAAGAATATATAAAACACTTAGAAATATGACGCTCAAACTATCACGACTTCTGGAGGATATAAAGCCCCTCGAAGTGATCGGAGATACAGACAAAAACATTATCGGAGTACACAGTGACTCCCGCAAAGTCGAGAAAGACTCACTCTTCGTAGCCGTAAGAGGAGTCACGACCGACGGACACAAATATATACCGGTAGTAGCCAGCACCCATGTAGGTGCGATCGTGTGCGAGGAACTGCCGACTTCCCTCGAAAAAGGGATCACATATATCAAAGTTGCGGATTCAGCCGAGGCTCTCGGACTCCTCGCGTCGGCATGGTACGGACATCCGTCGACAAAGCTGAAGCTCGTGGGAGTGACAGGAACCAACGGCAAGACCACTACTGCCACACTTCTTTACGAAATGGCTAAGCTGGAGGGATACAAGGCCGGCCTTCTCTCGACTGTTTGCAACTACATCCAGGACAAGGCTATCCCGACCACACATACCACACCGGATCCGATCACGCTCAACGAACTTCTGGCCGAGATGGTAGAAGCGGGCTGTGACTATGCATTTATGGAAGTGTCGAGCCACGCGGCGCAGCAACACCGCATCGCAGGTCTGAAATTCAAGGGGGCGGTGTTCAGCAATCTTACCCGCGACCATCTCGACTATCATGGCACAGTAGAGAACTACATGAACGCCAAGAAGATGTTTTTCGACATGCTTCCCGCCGACGCTTTCGCTCTTGTCAACGCCGATGACAAGGCCGGCGCATATATGGTCCAGAACACCAAAGCCAAAGTATATACCTATTCACTGCGCTCAGACGCTGATTTCCGCTGCAAGATCCTTGAGACACGGCTGGACGGCACGCTCCTGCAACTCAACGGACGCGACATCGAGGTCGGCTTTACGGGACGATTCAATGCCTATAACCTTACGGCAGTGTATGGAGCATCGATACTGACAGGATTTCCCGAGGAAGAAGTGGCAGTTAATATGAGTCGTCTTGTTCCTGTGGCCGGGCGCTTCCAGACTTTCCGCTCGGAAGACGGCGTCACAGCGATCGTAGACTATGCCCATACGCCCGATGCCCTTGTCAATGTGCTTGATACCATCAGAGAAGTAATCGGCACAGAGGGACGCATCACCACCGTAGTAGGCGCCGGAGGCAACAGAGACCACGGTAAACGCCCCATAATGGCACGTGAGGCCGCCTGCCGCAGCGATCTTCTGATACTGACGAGCGACAATCCCCGCAACGAGGATCCCGAAACAATCATATCCGACATGCGCGCGGGCCTCAACGATGTGGAGATGCGCCGCACGCTTTGCATAACCGACCGCCGCGAGGCCATACGCACCGCGATACGGACGGCTAAACCGGGAGAGGTGGTCCTTGTGGCCGGCAAGGGACATGAGCCCTATCAGGAGGTGCAGGGTGTACGCCATCACTTCGATGACCGCGAGGAAGTCCAGAAAGAGCTGCAGAGCCGCATCTGACAAAATAAAGAACAAACTTAATTCCGCTGTAAAAACTGAATTGACAGACCGATGATATATTGGCTATTGGAGGCACTTGACGGATGGGATTTCCCAGGACACAATCTGATGGGATACATCACGTTCCGTGCCGGCATATCGTTTGCCCTGGCCCTGGTGATCGCTTTGATCTTCGGGCATCATATAATAGCCCGGCTGCAGAAAATGCAGATCGGCGAAGTAGTCCGCAATCTCGGACTCGAAGGACAGATGGCAAAAAAGGGCACTCCGACAATGGGAGGAGTGATCATAATAATCGCGACACTTGTCCCATGCCTTCTGATGGGAAACCTCCAGAACATATACATGCTTCTGATGATAGTGGCCACCCTCTGGATGGGTGCGATAGGCTTTCTGGACGATTATCGCAAACTCAAGTATCACAACAAAGACGGCCTCAAAGGGAAATACAAAGTCACCGGTCAGGTGGGTCTCGGCCTATTAGTCGGCATAACAATGTGGCTTTCACCTCAGATCGTCATGAGCGAGAACTTCGAGCGTGAGATAATGACAGCAGATGTAACGACGGCCCCAAACGAGTCCCGAGTGACAGATGAAGAAGAGATCGCGACAGAGATCGTGGTTTCGAAAGACGAGATAAAGTCACCACAGACCACAATTCCGTTCGTAAAAAACAACAACTTCAATTACCAATGGCTCACATCATGGCTACCCGACAAGAACAGCGCCCAGACATTGGGATGGCTCGTTTTCGTACTTGTCGTGGTGATAGTGGTCACCGCAGTGAGCAACGGAGCCAATCTCACCGACGGACTTGACGGCCTTTGCGCAGGGACTTCCGCCATAATAGGCGTAGCCCTGCTGATCATGGCATACTTAGGAGGCAATGTGATATATTCCAGCTATCTGAACATCATGTATATACCCGGTTCGGCGGAACTCGTGGTATTTGCCGGCGCTTTCATAGGCGCACTTGTAGGCTTCCTGTGGTATAACGCGTTTCCCGCACAGGTATTCATGGGAGACACAGGATCGCTGACAATCGGAGGCATATTGGCCGTGTTCGCCATTCTCATCCGCAAGGAACTGCTGATTCCACTGCTATGTCTGATATTCTTCCTGGAAGATCTTTCGGTGGTCATGCAGGTGGCATATTTCAAATATACAAAGAAAAAATATGGCGAGGGGAGACGTATCTTCAAGATGACACCCCTTCATCATCATTTCCAGAAAGAAGCGCAACCGGGAGCGTCGGTAAAATGGAATTTTCCTGTCAACCCCATACCCGAGAACAAGATCGTCACACGCTTCTGGATCGTTGGCATATTGCTTGCCGCACTGACATTTGTAACATTAAAAATAAGATAACCGCAACATATGGAAAAACTGGTTGTTTTTGGCGGAGGAGAAAGCGGAGTAGGAGCCGCCATCCTCGGCAAGACAAAAGGGATGGAAGTATTTCTCAGCGATATGGGTTCAATAAAGCCGAAATACCAGGAAATGCTTGAAGAAGAAGGGATAGCCTACGAAGAAGGCAAGCATTCGGAGGAGAAGCTGCTGGACGCCGATCTGGTAATAAAAAGTCCCGGCATACCGCCTTATGCGCCCCTTGTGAAAAAATTCACTGAAAAAGGTACTCCGGTAATCTCCGAAATCGAATTCGCCGGACGCTACACAGATGCAAAAATGGTATGTATCACCGGAAGCAACGGTAAGACAACGACCACACTTCTCACCTACCACATACTGAAAGAAGCAGGCCTGAACGTGGGACTGGCAGGCAATGTAGGAAAAAGCATGGCCCTGCAGGTGGCACGGGAGCATCATGACATATACGTGATAGAACTGTCAAGTTTCCAACTTGAAAACATGTATGATTTCAAAGCGGGGATAGCCGTCATCACCAACATCACACCCGACCATATGGACAGGTATGATCACAAGATGGAGAATTATGTGGCCGCGAAGTTCCGCATATTGCAGAATCAGGGACCCGAAGATTACTTCATCTACTGGCAAGACGATCCGGTCGTAAAGGAGCAGATAAAGCATCTTCAGATCGACGCGATACAGATGCCCTTCAGCGAATTCAAGGAGGAAGGGACAAAAGCCTACGTCGACAACGGAATCATCAAGTTCGAGACGCCAATGGAGGTATGGGACATTCCGCGTGACAAGCTGTCGCTTACCGGACTGCACAACCTGTACAATTCAATGGCGGCCGGCCTCTCGGCGAGCCTTCTTGACATAAAGAAAGACACCATACGCCACGCTCTCGAAGACTTCGAGGCAGTGGAACACCGTCTGGAATACGTCGCCACAATCAATGGCGTGCGTTATGTCAACGACTCCAAGGCTACCAATGTCAACTCCACATGGTATGCGCTCGAAAGCATGAACACACCCACCGTGCTGATATTAGGAGGCAAAGACAAAGGCAATGACTACACAGAGATAGAATCTCTTGTGGGAGAAAAAGTAAAAGCCATAGTCTGCATGGGCAAAGACAACAGCAAACTTATGGACTTCTTCCGGGGAAAAGTCGCCGAAATACGCGACACGCACTCAATAGAAGAAGCCGTAAAGACATGTGCGGATCTGGCCGAAGAGGGCGATACGGTATTATTGTCGCCCTGTTGCGCAAGCTTCGATCTGTTCAGCAGTTACGAAGACAGAGGCGATAAATTCAAGGCCGAAGTCATGAAACTGCAGGACAGCCAAGAAAAATAAGCTGACACAACACATAAACGGCTCTCCTATTCACAATAAAAAACCGAGATAGAGATGGATAAAGGAAACGACCTGATAGAAGAACTTGAAATCCGCAAGACAATAGACGGTGAACCGGTCGGGGAGCACTCCCCGACCGGCACTCCCCTGCGCGGGACGATGGAAAAAGGCGGGACAGGTAAAAAAACCGCAGGGCTCAACCAGATCAAGAACGAGACCGCCAAGACCGCCGCACTTGCAAAGAAAAAGGGACGCCCCGATCCCTACATCTGGGGCATATATCTTTTTCTGCTTGTGATAAGCGTAATCGAACTTTACAGCGCATCAAGCACCGAAGTTTCAGGTTCGAACGTATACGGGCCGCTGATCCGTCACAGTATATTTCTTCTCATAGGTTTCGGCATAGTACTATGGCTTCAGAAGACGCCATATACCATCATCAACAAATTCGCATGGGCTTTCGCCATATTCTCGTTGGGGCTGCTTCTAATATCGAGTTTTATGGGTATGGAGATCAACGGCGCCCAACGCGCCATCAGGGTGGCCGGAATAACGATCCAGCCTGCAGAGATAGTCAAACTGTCTGTGGTATGCCTCCTCGCTTCCATATTAGGCAAGAACCAGACCCCTGGAGGCGTCACCAATACCGGCGTTATAACGGCGGCGGTGGTTGTAGTGATATTCAGCGCGTGCCTATGGCGCAACGGCCTGACGAACACAATACTTCTCATGGCCGTGAGTATATGCATGATGCTGATAGGCGGCATCCAGTGGAAAAAATTCGGTATCGTCATGCTGGTCTATGCCGTGGCAGGAGGAGCACTGTACGGAATCAAATACGTCACTCCGACAAGTACGGAATTCGATGAAGTAAAGGCACGTCAGGAACTTCTGGCAAAATCTGGAGGGGGCGCCATAGTCTCAGGGACCACATCAGGCAACGGTCGTGCGGAAACCCACAAAGGGCGTTTCAAACGATTTATAGAAGGCGTACAGCCGACCGATCCTATCGACGACATAAACCGCCAGGTGATCTTTGCAAAATTCTCACAGGCAAACGGCGGCATGTTCGGCCAGGGTCCGGGCAACTCCCGCGAAAGCGCACGCCTTCCACTCGCCTTCTCGGACTATATCTATTCCATCATAGTCGAAGACACAGGATTCATAGGAGGGGCAGCCGTGCTGCTTCTTTTCCTGCTGCTTCTCGCACGGGCGGGACGTATAGCCTACAAATGCTCACGGGCATTCCCGGCATTTCTTATCATGGGATGCGCGGTGATGATCGTGTTCCAGGCCCTCGTCCACATGGCCATAGTGACAGGAGTGTTCCCTGTATCGGGACAGCCGTTGCCATTCATCTCCAAAGGAGGCACATCGGTAATCGTCATGTCTGCCGCACTCGGAATCATGATGTCGGTGGCACGGTTCGCAGCCCATTCGGGAGACAACAAAAAAATCAAAGCCGAGAAAGAAGCTCTGCCTGCCGACATGCAGGCAGCCAATTTCAGTTCACAGAAACCGGTCAGCTGAAACCCGGCTTCAGGGATGGGGTTCTATTTAACATAATGAACGGAGTAAAATGAAAAAGAAATACAACATACTGATAAGCGGGGGCGGTACGGGGGGCCATATCTTCCCGGCGCTTTCTATAGCCAACGCACTCAAACGCAGGCTGGACGCCAATATATTATTTGTCGGTGCGGAGAACCGTATGGAGATGGAAAAGATCCCTGCGGCGGGCTACCCTATCAAAGGTCTGCCTGTGGCCGGATTTGACCGTAAACGCCTCTGGCGCAACATCGGGGTTCTTCTCAAGCTGCGCAAAAGCATGAAAATGGCCGACCGCATCATCAGGGATTTCAAACCGGATATAGCCATAGGAGTCGGAGGCTATTGCTCCGGCCCCACTCTAAAAGCAGCCCAGAAAAGAGGTATCCCCACTCTGCTTCAGGAGCAGAATTCCTATGCAGGCGTCACCAACAAACTTCTGGCCAAAAAGGCCCTCAGGATATGTGTGGCATATGACGGAATGGACCGGTTCTTCCCTGCCGAAAAAATCATAAAGACAGGCAATCCTGTACGCAAGGACCTCACCGAGCGCGCACGCGAACAGAAACAGGCCAGAGAAAGCTTCGGTCTGAATCCGGAGCGTCCTACCCTACTTGTCATAGGCGGTTCGCTCGGTGCCCGCACACTGAACGAAAGCATGGAAACCGGGCTGCACAGACTCGCGGACAACGGCATACAGGTAATCTGGCAGACAGGCAAAAACTTCGGAGACCGTGGCCTGCAGGCAGCCAAAGGACTGAAAGGAGTCGTGGTGACAAAATTCATAACAGACATGGCCTCGGCATATGCCGCCGCCGATCTGGTGATATCCCGTGCCGGCGCAGGCTCCATCAGCGAACTCGAACTTCTCGGCAAACCGTGTGTACTGGTGCCATCGCCCAATGTGGCCGAAGACCATCAGACCAGGAATGCGGAAGCTCTCTCAAGCCACAACGCCGCCATACTGGTAACAGACGCAGAAGCAAGAGAAAAACTGACCGACACGACCCTTGATCTTCTGAGCAATCCGGGACGCCTCAACGAGATGACGAAAAACATCTCGGCCATGGCACTCAGAGAGAGTGATGAGAAGATTGCAGACGAAGTGATGGAAATATTAGAAGGAAACAGTATCAAAGAGGCTTAAAAATGAGAAACATATACTTTGTCGGTGCCGGGGGAATAGGAATGGCAAATCTTGTCAGATATTATCTGCGTCATGGAGTGAAAGTCGCCGGGTATGACCGCTCCCCTTCCGAACTGACCCGTCATCTTGAAGAGGAAGGAGCCATATTGACATTTACGGACGATGAAAACACCATTCCTGCGGAATTCCGTGATCCTGAAAACACGTTAGTCGTATATACTCCCGCAGTGCCTGAGACCAACAAGGTACTCTCCTATTTCCGCCACAACGGATTCGAGATCATCAAACGCGCGGCGCTGCTCGGGAAGATAACCGATGCGACAGACGCCATATGCGTGGCAGGCAGCCACGGCAAAACCACCACATCATCCATGATAGCCAACATACTGCGGAATGCCAAGCCCGGCTGCACGGCATTTCTCGGTGGCGTATTGAGAAACATCGACAGCAATCTCGTGCTCAACGAGAAATCATCCATAAGTGTCGTGGAGGCCGACGAATATGACCGCTCATTCCATAATCTGAAACCCTACATAGCCGTCATCACCTCCACCGATCCGGACCATCTGGACATTTACGGAGATGAAGAACATTACTTAGAGGCTTTCAGTATATTCTCGTCTCTTATCCGCGAGAACGGGGTTCTGATACTCCATACAGGACTTAAGATGCGTCCCGCTACAAAACCCGGAGTCAAGGTGATGACATACAGCGGCGGTGCGGAAGGCGACTGGCATGCGGAAGATATCAGAATAGGAAACGGACGAATCATCTTCACTCTTGTCGGTCCCGACGGACTGCGCATAGAAGACATGAATCCCGGTGTGCCGGTGGAAATCAACATCGACAACGCCGTGGCGGCCGCCGCCGCCGCACTGACAGCAGGAGCGACACCCGAAGAAGTCAGACAAGGCCTCGCCGACTTCAAAGGCGCCAAACGCAGATTCGAAGTATATCTTGACGGAACGGAGCGCGAGAACGGGCCGGTATTAATAGACGATTACGCGCACTCTCCCAACGAGATACGCGCTTCAACAGCCTCCGTACGCAAATTATACCCCGGCAAAAAACTCAGCGTCATATTCCAGCCGCATCTCTACACACGCACGCGTGACTTCGCTACGGAATTCGCCAAGGCTCTTTCCGAAGCCGACCAAGTGATAATGCCTGAAATATACCCGGCACGGGAGCTTCCGATCGAAGGAGTCAGCACCCATACGATTCTCGACAATGTAAAAAGCAGAGAAAAAAGTTACTGCGAGCGAAAAGATTTGCTAAATCTTATAAAAAATAGTAATTTTGAAATTCTGATGACCTTGGGTGCGGCCGACATCGACAAAATGTTGCCGGAGATCAAAGAAGCATTGGAATAAATAAAAGCCTCAGGCTTTTATCGCACACACCGGCCCCGAACCACGACCGGAAAGAGTGATGGAAAGCATATGGAGAGGGGAGAGACTAATAAATAAACTCAGGAATAAAGAACTACAAACGGGCCGTGACCGATAAGGGAAGGAAAATACTGAAATGGAGTATCCTCGTGGGTCTTCTATGCTATGCCGTCGGTATGACAGTATGGGCACATCAGGAGGCAAACAAGCATGTATGCACAGGCATAGAGATACATGTGGAAGGCTCGGCGGCGATGGATTCCGTGATACGACACGGCGTGACAGAAGAACTTCGCGATTATCCGGTCAGAATAACCGGCACACCGCTGCATCAGCTGAATACAGTGGATGTGGAGCGTTATCTGGCAAGATACAGCAACTTCGAGAGTGTCAACTGCATGATCTCGTCACACGGAAAACTTATCGTGAAGATCGTTCCACTGGTTCCGGTGATGCGTGTATTCTTCGCAGATTATTCGTATTACATCAACAAAGAAGGGAAGCATATAGAATCCAATGCGGAATTCTTCAGCGACGTCCCGGTGGTAAGCGGCAGTTTCAACCGTCGTTTCCAGCCCAAGTCCGTATTGCCGCTGGTCAATTATATACGCAAGGATCCGATGCTGAGCGAACTTGTCAGCATGGTGGTGGCGGAGAACGAAAACAACCTTATACTTGTTCCACGAATAAGAGGACATGTCATCAACTTCGGCGACACCACCCGTCTTGACGAGAAGAAACGCGCACTGACACTTTTCTACCGTCAGGTGATGCCCTATAAAGGTTGGCAGGAATATGACACGATCTCGGTCAAATTCCGCGATCAGGTAGTTGCCACGCGCCGGGACAAGACACGTCTGAACCACATGGAGAGCTACGAAGAGGAGATCGATCTGGAAGAAGCCACACTGCCTGACGCAGACAACGGCCATCCTCACGAGGCAACTCCGGACAACAGTGATAACAAACCGCAAGACACACCGCAAGATACCAAACAGCAAGGCTGAATATGAACGAGGACAGATATGTAGCTGCGATTGAGATAAGCAGTTCGAAAATAATAGCGGCCATCGGCACAATGCATCCCGAAGGCCGTCTGGACATAATAGCGACAGAACAAGAGAAGGGCGTGGAGAGCGTACGCTATGGAATACTCCAGAACCTCGAGGAGACGTCTATGAGAATAAACAGGGTCATAGACAGGCTGCAGCGCAAGCCGGCCGTATCTCCCCGCGTCATCACAGGACTGTACGTAGGTCTGTCGGGACGTTCACTGCGAAGCATCTCCACAGAAGTGGAGATCAATCTGCCTGACGACACAGAGATCAACGACGACATATTGCGCCGTCTCCGCGAGCAGGCGCTTTCGACAGCCATAGACTCCTCGCTGGAAGTCGTGGACGCCATACCACGCGTCTACATGGTCGGCAAATCCGAGACAAGATCGCCTAAAGGAGCTATCGGCAACAAGATACACGCCACATTCGACCTGATAGTCTGCCGCCCCGAGCTGCGCAGAAATCTCCAGCGCACCATATCGGACAAGCTCGATATAAATATCAACGGATTTGTCGTGACAGCACTATCGACAGCACAGGTTCTCCTGACGTCTGAAGAGAAACGGCTGGGATGCATGCTTGTGGACATGGGGGCGGAGACAACGACAGTATCCATCTACAAGGACGGTTCGCTGCGTTATTTCGCCACACTGCCGATGGGGGGGCGGAACATAACACGAGACATCACCAGTCTGAGCCTGCTTGAGGAACGTGCGGAAGACATAAAGATCACAATGGGCAACGCGATAGCGCGTGAGACCGCCTCGAATCTCAACATGAACGGAATCCGCATGTCAGACGTCAGCAATCTGATAGTGGCGCGTTCGGAGGAGATAGTAGCCAATGTGGTGGAACAGCTCAAATATGCCGGTCTAAAAGACAGCGATCTTCCGGCCGGTCTGATCTGCATCGGGGGCGGTACCAAACTGAACGGCATATTGGATCTGCTGGCACGCCAGACAGCTCTTCCGGTAAGACGCGGGCAACTTCCGACATACATCCATCTGGAGGATACCAAATCGCCTTCGTCGGAAATTCTGCAGGTCTCAAGCATTCTATATTCAGGTGCCAGCGAATCGGGAGAAGAATGTCTGAGCATACCCGGTGTCCGGGAATTACCCGTGACTGGAGAGGGCAATAAAGATGAAATAGAAAACACACCCGCCGCAAAACCGTCATCTCCCAAAAAATCGCGTTGGGGAGCATTCTCAAAACGCATATCGGAACTATTTTCCGGCCCGGGAGAAGACGACTCCGACATTTTGGAATAGGAGAGAGGTTTGACATTAAACAGGCAATAAGATGATTCAAGATATAGATCACGACATAGCGGACGCTTCGAATTTCGGCATGGACGAAACCGAGGGCGCCATCATAAAAGTAATAGGTGTAGGCGGAGGCGGCAGCAACGCCGTCAATTACATGTACAAACAGGACATACCGCTCATACGGTTCGTGGTATGCAACACTGACAAACAGGCGTTGAAAGACTCTCCCGTACCGACACAGCTGTTGATCGGCAGAGATGTCACGCAAGGCCTCGGAGCCGGCAACAAACCGGAAGTCGGAAGAGAATGCGCAGAGGCAAGCGTGGAAGAGATACGCGCGCTTTTCAACGACGAGACGGAGATGGTGTTCATCACCGCCGGCATGGGAGGCGGCACCGGCACCGGAGCGGCCCCCGTCGTGGCCCGCGAGGCCAAAGCCGCAGGCATGCTGACCATAGGCATCGTAACTGTCCCGTTCATGTTCGAGGGAAAAAAGAAAATCATCAAGGCACTCGCGGGTGCGGAAGAAATGAAAAAATATGTCGACGCGCTTCTGATCATCAACAACGAGACCCNNTTTCTTCAATGCCTTCAGCAAAGCAGACGATACGCTTGCAAACGCCGCGAGGAGTATATCTGAAATCATATCGGAGCCATGCTATGTGAACGTCGACTTCCAGGATGTCAAGACAACGCTCAAAGACAGCGGTTCGGCCATAATAGCCACTGCGATCGGAGAAGGGGAACACCGTATCACGGACGCCATCACGAAAGCTCTGCACTCACCGCTGCTCAAAATGCACGATATCAACACCTCGAAGCGCCTTTTGTTTAAATTCATCTGCGCCAAAGACTCCGAGAATCCTATCAAGACCTCGGAAATAGCCGAGATAACAAGCTTCACGTCCAAACTGCCGTCGAGCATCGATGTGAAATGGGGTATCGGAGACGATCCCTCTATGGGCGACAAAGTGAAAATAACCGTTCTCGCCTCAGGATTCGATGTGACGATCAACGAAGAGGAGACCATCATCATCAACGACAACAGCGAGAAAGTAAAAGAACCTACCAAGCAGGAACGGGAAGAACAGAAAAAGATCGAGGAGGTCTATGGAGCCGACAAACTGAAAGAGCAGGAACGCGAGACAGCACGTCTGAAATACGCGGTATTGAAGCCGGCGCAGTTTGATGACCACGAAGTGATCGCGCTGCTGGAACGCAATCCGACCCACAACCGCCCGCAGAGTATCCGCGAAATGCTACGTAACATCTCCGAAACTCCGGATTTCAGTGTAGGACAGCAACCCAGGAGGCATGAAGAGGAACCGAAACATGGTGGGGGAAGCTCGCAGATAATGTTCGGATAAGATTTATAACAATATATCAACGTCTCGGAGAGACGCCGCTCCGAATGCAGACACAACGACAACAGGCGGAAAATAAAAAACTGAATTAATCAAAGATAAAACAAGATAGAATTTCCGAATATGGAAAATACTTTTTCAATGGTGGCCAAGACCTTTCAAGGGCTTGAGGATGTGCTCCGCGACGAACTGATCTCGCTTGGAGCAGAGAATGTAGAGATGGGTCGCCGGATGGTAAGTTTCGAGGGAGACCTCGAGATGATGTACAAAGCGAACCTGAGCTGCCGTACAGCCCTGAGGATTCTAAAACCGATTGAAAAATTCACGACATACAATCCAGATGAACTCTATGATGTGGTCCGTGAGACCGAATGGGAAAAATACATGACGCCAGAGACAACGTTCGCTATCGACTCAACAGTGAACAGCGAGGATTTCCCGCATTCAAAATTTGTCACCTACAGAGTCAAGGACGGCATAGTGGATCATTTCAGAGACATGTCGGGAGAACGACCTTCCATCAGAGTCACGGATCCGGATATAACCTTCAATGTCCACATAATAGACAACCGTGTGACCATATCTATCGATTCGAGCGGAGAACCGCTGTCTAAACGGGGATACCGTGACGAACAGACAGAAGCCCCGATAAACGAGGTCCTTGCGGCCGGCATCATCATGAAGACAGGATGGAGAGGGGACTGCAATTTCGCGGATCCGATGTGCGGTTCAGGCACCTTCCTGATAGAAGCCGCGCTTATAGCAGCCAATATCAATCCGGGCATATACCGCAAGAGCTTCGCATTCGAGAAGTGGGCGGACTTTGACAAAGAGCTGTTCGAATCACTCTACAACGATGACAGTTCAGAAAGAGAATTCGCGTTCAAGATATATGGGGGCGATATCGATCCGGAGGCATATCAGATAGCCCGCAAGAATATAAAATCGGCGCAGGTCGACGATATGATAGAACTCAGCTGCCGCCCGATGAGCGACTGGACAGACAATCCGGAAGCCGGAGTGCTCGTCATGAACCCGCCTTACGGCCGACGTCTCAGACCGGAGGACATGGAAGAGCTATACAGAGGGATAGGGACAAATCTAAAACGGAACTTCCCCGGCTGGCACGCATGGATAATCGGTCTTAACGACGAGGATTTCGACAATATCGGCCTCAAACCATCGATGAAGATACCTATGCTCAACGGCAGTCTCGAATGCACGCTCAGAGAATATGTGCTTTTTGACGGCAAATACAACGATTTCCGTTCGGAAGGAGGACGCGTAAAGGGCTTCGATGATGAAGAGGAGAGGAGCCGGGGCCCACGCAAGATGAAACGGCTCTCGGATGACGAATGGAAAAAAGAGACCCGCAAATTCGGACAACATGACCGAAAGCCGAAACCTTTCCACAAGGAGGAACGCAAGACTTATGAACGCGACGACCGCAGAGAGGAGGGAAAATCCTTCAGCCGCAACGACAGGAAATCCTACGGTAAAGAGGAGAGACGTTCCTTCGACAGAGACGACAAGCGTTCTTTAGGCAGGAATGACAGAAAACCGTTCAGACAGGATGACAAAAAGTCATTCGGCAGACGTGATGACCGCAAGCCTTATGAGCGTGGCGACAGACGCGAGGAAGGACGCTATGACCGCAAACCAAACAGACGAAACGAAGGTATAGTCATAACTCCGAAAACGCCGAGCATAGACGCGGACCGCGAGGAGGTCATAAATAAAGTCCATTTTCGCAAACGCAAGTAATAAGTAACTGTTCAAAATTATTNNACGGTCTGATTATTTCAATGTTCCGACCAGTTACTTATATCAAACCAAACCGACAATAAACAGATATGGTTCACCGACATGTGATGGGTAGAGAGGGTATGCTTGTGGCAATCGTGATGTCATTGGTCATGTTTGCCACAGCTTTCTTCGCAGACACACCCAACACACTCGCCGGAAACATGGGAATATGTCTACCGTCACCAAACGAATGGGGATTGTCACCACTATGGGGGTGGATCACCAATATCATCCTGATGACAGTAGTGACTGCCACATTGTTTCTCATAAACAAGGAATTCAATTTTGTCCAGGGTTCCGACACCGTTCTGACAGGGATGTTCATCATAATGGCATCGTCCAACATATGGGTGACCGGGACATTATCATCGACCTTACTTCTGGCACTTGCCAACCTGATATGCCTGCTTGTGCTGTTCGGATGTTACCGTAAACGCAATTCGACGCAAGAGATGTTTGTCATCACGACCATTCTTTCTCTCGGATCGATGATCCAATACGCGTTTATCTTCATGATACCGGTCTATCTTATCGGCGCGATGCTTCTGAAATGCTTCAATTTCAAAAGTCTCATAGCGTTCCTGATGGGAATAATCGCGCCATATTGGGTAGGCGTGGGTCTGGGAATAATCTCTTTGGAACAATTCAGGATGCCGACGTTTACCAATCTATTTGACGGATACGCCACAAAAAGCGGATTATTTTTCGGACTGCTGAATGTCGCCGTCACCGTCGTGACAGGCCTGATACTGGCACTTAACAACTCTGTGAAGCTCTATGCGGGCAACACGCAAAAAAGGCTATACAACACCGTCATAAACGTGCTGGGCCTTGTATGCGCGGCATGTATGGTCATAGATTTCAACAATATGGTGGCATATATGACCACCGTGTATATGATCACAGCCGTCCAACTGGCGAACCTGTTCGCACTGTGGAACATACAATACGGGACAAGATGGATCCTGTCCATCTCGGCATTGTACATACTCGGATTCGTGATGATGGCGTTTTATTAGAATTTGAAGATATGAAGATCGTAGCCGACGACAATATACCATTCCTGAAGGGGAGACTTGAGAATAGCGCCGAAAATATCGAGGTCGTATATGTGGACCAATGGGGTTTCACACCCGAGCTTGTGAAAGATGCGGACGCTCTGATAATACGTACGCGCACGCTGTGTAACGAAGCGCTGTTAGGAGGATCCAAAGTGCGTCTTGTGGCGACAGCGACAATAGGGTCAGACCAGATAGATCTGCCATGGTGCGCCCAAAACGGCATAGCCATACGCAACGCGCCCGGGTGCAATGCCCCCGGAGTGGCGCAATATGTATGGTCCTGTCTTTTACGCATGGGATTTGACCCCTCACATGACATTCTCGGCATAATCGGATGCGGAAATGTGGGTTCCATAGTCCACGAATGGGGAAGAGCGTTAGGAGCAAAAATATTAATTTCCGATCCGCCGAAAGAGGAAGCCGGCATATGCGGGGAATATGTACCGCTCGAAGAACTTCTGGAGAGAAGCGACGCGATCACGCTGCATACCCCACTCACAAAAACAGGGAGACATGCGACACACCATCTGATAGGCGGTCGGGAACTGAGTCTGATAAGAGACGGCAAAATACTTGTGAACGCCGCACGCGGACCGGTTATAGATTTCAACGCACTCAAGCCACACGTGACAAACGGAAGAATACGTGCCGCAATAGATACGTGGGAGAATGAGCCGACGCTCGACGAAGAACTTCTTGAAGCTGTAGAATACGGTACATTCCATATAGCCGGATATTCACGACAAGGCAAAGAACGTGCTACCCGCATGGCACTTGAGGCGGTAGCGGAAGTTTTAGGAATAGAAGCGGATCTGTCAGGACTCGAAGGCGCCTACACAGGAACACCGGGACTCAGTCCGGAAAAAATCACCGCATCCTATGACCCGGCTACGGACACAGCCGCGTTGCGTGAGGAACCGAAAGAATTTGACAGACTTCGGAGAGATTATCGCTACAGAGAAGAAGTATGAAAAAATATTATGTTGTCTGGACAGGACGCGAGCCCGGAGTATACGATGATCTGCAAGACGCATTGGACCAGGTAGACGATTATCCGGGAGCATCATTCAAGAGCTATGACAATGCGGCAGAAGCCTCCGAGGCCTTCCGTCGCGGCACGGCCAGGACCGACAGCAGGGATCTGGGGGGACTGCTTGCACAAGCCCATAAACAGAAGGAATCGGCAAAAACAGCCCTCGAAGCGCAACGCCGCAATATGCCCGGAAACGGACAGCCCGACTATCTGGACAACCCTGAAATAGATCCTGACGGCTGGGCTGTAGATGCTGCATGCGCGGGAAACCCCGGAAAAATGGAATACAGGGGAGTAGAGCTTATGACAGGGAGGGAACTGTTTCATGTCGGCCCGTTCGAACAGTCCACAAACAACATAGGGGAATTTCTGGCAATAGTACACGCTCTGTCACTGATGTTCCAACGGGGAGAACGACATACGATCTACAGTGACTCAGTGACAGGAATGGCCTGGGTACGCAACCGTAAGGTAAAAACACAGCTTGAACGCAATCCCAAGACAGAAAAGAGTTTCCAGCTTATGGAGCGGGCTTTGTCATGGCTCAACTANNGACACAGACCGATGGGGAGAGATACCCGCGGACTTCGGGCGGAAATAGCAAACGTAATGTCAGGTAGAGAAGAGGATAAAGAGCATCTCAAGAAGAAAGTCAAAGAAAAGCTGCTTGCGGCGGGGGCTCTTTCCGTAGGGATAGCAGAAGCAAAGCCTGTTGACAAAAAAGCCTGCATGGAATACGCCCACTGGCTCGAAAGAGGCCGGAAT
>DAAV01000021.1:14040-14436 GCA_001701295.1 Bacteroidales bacterium H10 | reverse complement strand
TATACAGTGGATTTGGCCCGGCTCATTTGCCAAATGACAGAGCAAAACGCACAGGGTGTGTTCCACGCCACCGGCAGCGGTCAACCGGTGAGCTGGTACGATTTTGCCCGGCGGATTTTTGACCTTGCCGGCAAAGAAATAGAATTGGAGCCGATCTCTACCGCAGCGTACCCCACGGCGGCTCGGCGACCGCTGAACAGCCGGCTGGATTGCAGCGCCTTGGCGGCAGCGGGCCTCACCCCCTTGCCGGAGTGGCAAGAGGCACTGGTGCGGTATTTACAGGCATTGGAGGAAGAAAAGGTATGATCCAAATGCAGGCACAACAGAATGTGGGCGGCATTGCCGGGCTGGCAGTGCTCACCCCCACGGTGCACGGCGACGACCGTGGCTATTTTC
>DAAV01000021.1:0-13962 GCA_001701295.1 Bacteroidales bacterium H10 | reverse complement strand
ACGCTATCCCCAGACCAAGCTGGTGCGGGTGGTCAGCGGCACGGTATTTGATGTGGCGGTGGACCTGCGACCGGGCAGCGATACTTATTTGCAGTGGCACGGCGAGGTGCTCTCTGCGGAGAACAAAAAGCAGTTTTTGATCCCTGCCGGGTTTGCCCACGGCTTTTTGGTGCTGTCCCAGCGAGCGGAATTCTGCTACAAGGTAACGGACTTTTTTCACCCGGACGATGAGGGCGGCATTCCCTGGGACGATCCCAAGATCGGCGTGGAATGGCCCATTCCCCCGGGTATGACCTTGCAGCTAAGCGAAAAAGACAAGCATTGGGAGTATTTGAAGTAATGGAATTTACCCACGCATTTTATGACGCTCTGCCCCCGGAGGCTGCGGCCATTCGCCAGGCGGTTTTTGTGGAGGAGCAGGGCTTTCAGGAGGAATTTGACGCCATTGACCGCCACGCCCTGCACCTGCTGCTGTTTGCAGACGGTCGGCCGGTGGGCACCCTGCGTGCCTTTACGGAGGACGGCGGCACCCGCTGGCATATTGGCCGAGTGGCGGTGATCAAGTCTGCCCGCCAGCTGCACTTAGGGCGGCGAATGATGGACTTGGCAGAGGTGGAACTGCGCCGCCGGGGCGCTGCGGACATTGAGGTGTCTGCCCAGTGCCGGGTGCAGCCTTTTTACGAAAAGTGCGGTTTTACCCCGGTGGGGGAGGTCTATCTGGACGAGTTTTGCCCCCACATTCGTATGGTTAAGGAACTGTAATAAAAAATAATGCCGTCGGGCAATTACCGGCGGCTTTTTTGAGGTGAACGGTATGAAAAAGACACTTGCACCCACCCCGCCTATGGGGTGGAACAGCTGGGACTGCTACGGCGCCGGCGTAACGGAGGAAGCCTTGCGGGAGAACGCCCGCTTTATGGCGGCGCACCTGCTGCCCTTTGGGTGGAACACCCTGGTGTGCGACATTCAGTGGTACGAGCCGCAGGCAAAGGGCAATGAGTACAACAATTTTGCCCCGGTTTGTATGGACGACTATGGGCGTTTGCTGCCGGCGGAGAACCGCTTTCCCAGCGCTGCCGGCGGCAAGGGTTTTGGCCCCATTGCGGACTATTGCCATTCTCTGGGTCTGCGCTTTGGTATTCATATTATGCGGGGCATTCCCCGCCAGGCGGTGCATCGGGATACGCCTATTTTGGGCACGGATTTTACTGCCCGGGACGCAGCCCATCACTTCTCCGTCTGTGCCTGGAACACGGATATGTACGGTATGCGGGACAATGCCGCCGCCCAAGCGTACTATGACTCTATTTGTCGGTTGTACGCCGACTGGGGCGTGGATTTTATTAAGTGCGACGATATTTGCGTCACGGAATTTCGCAAGTGGGACGATCCGTATAACGCCCGGCATGAGATTGAAATGCTCCACCGCAGCTTGCAAAATTGCGGGCGGGAGGTAGTCTTATCCCTCTCTCCCGGCCCGGCGGATATTGCCAATTTGCCCCACCTGCGCCGCCACGCCCAAATGTGGCGTATGACCGGCGATTTTTGGGATCGGTGGGACAAGCTGCACGATATGTTTGATCGGTGCAAGACCTGGGAGGGCGTGCCCGGCCCCGGCTGCTGGCCGGATTGCGATATGCTGCCGGTGGGCCGCCTGTGCAAGGACGCTCCCTACCATGGTGCGCAGAATCGTATGAGCAGTTTTACCCCGGACGAGGTGCGCACCATGTTCACTTTGTGGGGCATTTTCCGCAGTCCGCTGTTTTTGGGCGGCGATCTGCCGCAGATGCCCGCCGATGTGCTGGCGATGCTGACGAATGGGGATTATCTGCAAATGCACGCCGCATCTTACGGCGCCCGGGAATTGCTGCGGCGAGAAACCAACGGCCGCGGCACCATTCAGTGGGTGGCCTGCGGCCGGGGCTGCAAGTACGCCGCCCTGTTTAATACCAAGGATTGCCCGGCACGCCAAACTCTGGACCTGACCGCCCTGCACCTGCCGGATACCTCCTGCGCCCTGACGGAGATCTGGTCAGGCGAACCGTTGGGCACCTTCAAAAACCGCTTTACCTCCACCGTCCCCGCCCACGGCGCCCTCCTGCTACGAATTACATCATCCAAATAAATGAAAAAGCAAGGCATATTGCCTTGCTTTTTTGCTATGCAGACTACGAAATGGACAATAAAAATATTACGCAGTGTATGCTGATAGTGTATAGATTTTTGCTTTTAAGATATTTACAATATAAGTGCAAATATTTTTTGAAAGGGCATACATAGCGATTGGCTATAGTGTGTAAGAAGAATTATGAAAAAAGTCATTAGCATTTTATTGTCAGTAACGATAGTTTTTATGCTGTTCGCAGGTTGCACATCAAGTAATTCTGAAGGAGAGATCCCGAATGACGAATCGGATAATAAACTGGTAACGGAAGAATTACCGACAGAACCTGCGCATAAAACAGAAGTGCCGGATGGGTATGTGGGAATCTATTCAGTGGACGATTTTGAATACATAAGAACCACACCCAAAGGAAATTATATTCTGATGTCGGATATAGACTTTTCCAATACAAAGGATTGGGACAGAGTTGAAGTTAAAGGCGATTTTGATGGTAATAATTATTCTATAAATAATTACCATCAAAAAGGGGCACTGTTTTCTAAATGTTGGGGCAATATAAAAGACTTAACGATGAGTAATTCTAGCGGCAAAAACGGCTCGCCTTTTTGTAACGAATTGTATGCTGGTACATTAACGAATATCAAAATCAACGCTGATATTACTGTAGAATTGACGACTATGAAATATGAAGATGTAATAATGCACTCGTCTGATTATGAACCGTCTGTATGCATTGGCGGAATTGTTGACACCGCATACAGGGGATCAGATGATTATGAACCGAACATTGCCAGCTGTTCGTTTAAGGGCGATATAACGGTGAATTATAAGCAAATTAAAGAAAGGAGTCAAACAGAACAAGATGTTTCCGTAGGGGGGATTGTCGGTTATTCAAATCACTGCAATGTAAGTAATTGTATAGCGGCGGGTAATATTACATATAAAGAGCAAGGAAACAAAGCAATAATAGAAGAGAACGGATACAATACAATATTTCATCAGGTATATCTTGGTGGTATAGTCGCAGATACGACGGTATCAAAGGTTTACAACACAGCAAATAACATAGATATCAAAGCAACGACTAATTGTGCTGTTTATGCTGGAGGCATTATTGGCAATGGCCATTCGAGAGGAGACAGTTCTCAAATTGTGCAATGCTGCAATTCCGGTGATATAGAACTTAAGAGTAGAGACACCGATGTATGTCAAGCCGGCGGAATATGTGCCAGAGGAGATAGTTATTTGCCAGTTATAACCGATTGTTATAACAGTGGAAACATTGCAGCACAGGAGGTTGCCGGCATTTCGGTGAATTCAGCGGTAATCAGCAAATGCTATAACAAGGGTAAATTAAGTGGTTCAAAAGCAACAGGCTCGTTGCTTGTTAACAAATCCGAATCAGTTGAATACAGTTACTATCTTGACGCAGGCTTTCCTGCAATATATGATGGTGGAAAGTACCCAACCGTAAAAGCGCTTAGTTCAGAGGCAATGCAAAATCAAGAATCCTATGAGGGATTTGATTTTGAAGATGTCTGGACAACGGGACCGGATAATTATCCAATCCTGAGTCACACGTTAACACAATAAATGATCTAGAGTTTATGTTTGTGCGAGATTACAAAAAATAGATAATAAAAAGGGAACCTCCTATGGCATTTTCTGCCATAGGAGGTTTTGCTATTTCAAAAAATGAAAAACGTGTTTGTGTACTTATATAAGTCACCGGTTCAACGAGCGATGACCATGTTCGCCGTTAATATTTCTTCAGCTGGTCCTCGTCAAAGTCGGCCAGGAATTCGTCGTAGGTGCCCTTGCGATCCAGCAGGGTATTGCCGCTGACCTCGATGATCCGGTCGGCAACGGTCTGCACGAACTGGTGGTCGTGGGAGGTAAAGAGAATGGTCTCCGGATAGCGGATCAGGCCGTCATTCAATGCGGTGATAGACTCCAGGTCCAGGTGGTTGGTGGGTTCGTCCAGCACCAGCACATTGGCGCCGGAGAGCATCATCTTGCACAGCATACACCGCACCCGCTCGCCGCCGGAGAGCACATTGGCCTTTTTCAGCGCTTCGTCGCCGCTAAAGAGCATACGACCCAGCCAGGAGCGAATGTCCGTTTCCAGCGTTTGGGTGGTGTACTGGCGCAGCCAGTCGATCAGGGTCAGGTCCACGCCGTCAAAGTAGGCGCTGTTGTCGCTGGGGAAGTAGCTTTGGGTGGTGGTCACGCCCCACTTGTATTCGCCCTCGTCCGGCTCCATCTCGCCCATAATGATCTTAAACAGGGTGGTTTTGGCCATGGCATCTGCGCCCACAAAGGCCACCTTCTCTCTGGGATGGATCACAAAGCTGATGTCGTCCAGCACCTTGCGGTCGCCGATGGTCTTGGTCAGGTGGTCCACCCGCAACAGGTCGTTGCCGCACTCCCGATCCGGCTTAAAGTCCACAAAGGGGAACCGGCGGGAGGACACGGGCATGTCGATCATCTCCAAAGCGTCCAGCTGCTTTTTACGGCTGGTGGCCTGCTTGCTCTTGGCCGCGTTGGCAGAGAAGCGGGCAATAAAGGCCTGGAGTTCCTTGATCTTCTGCTCGTTCTTTTTGTTCTGATCCCGAGCCTGGCGCTGGCGCATTTGGGTGTACTCGTACCAAAAGTCGTAGTTGCCTAACGACATTTGAATTTTGCCAAAGTCCACATCGCAGATATGGGTGCAGACCTTATTTAAGAAGTGACGGTCATGGGACACCACGATCACCGTGTTTTCAAAATCCAGCAGGAAGTTCTCCAGCCAGCGAATGGCGGACAGATCCAGGTGGTTGGTAGGCTCGTCAAGAAGAAGTATATCGGGCTGCTGGAGAAGAAGTCTGCAGAGAGCCACACGACGGCGCTCGCCACCGGAAAGCACTCCGACTTTCTTATCATCAGGCGGACAACGCAGAGCGTCCATCGCCCGATCAAGCTTATTGTCGATATTCCACGCGTCCGTAGCATCAAGCTTGTCCTGAAGTTCGGCCTGACGCTGGATCAGCTTGTCCATTTTTTCCGGATCCTCAAGCACTTCAGGATCTGCAAAAGCATTGTTGACCTCATCATATTCCCGAAGAAGCGCGAGAACAGGCTCGACACCTTCCTGAACGACCTCACGCACAGTTTTATCGGGATCGAGTTTCGGTTCCTGCTCAAGATATCCGATGGAATAATCGTGATTGAAAACCACATTTCCCTGATAGCTCTTGTCAAGACCGGCTATTATTTTAAGGAGAGTTGACTTTCCGCTGCCGTTAAGACCGATTATGCCGATCTTTGCGCCATAGAAGAAAGACAGGTAAATATTTTTGAGTATCTGACGTTGCGGCGGAATGATCTTGCTCACTCCGACCATCGAAAAAATAATTTTTTTATCGTCGGCCATTCTATAAATTATTATACAGTTATTTTGCGGATACTACCCTATAGGCGCATTTCACCTTGCCGCGCTCCATATTGTGCAGCTTGTTGCGTATCATCTGTTTCCGGATGGGCGCTATGCGGTCGGTATAGACTGTGCCGAGAAGATGATCGAACTCATGCTGGATCACTCTGGCCATAAAACCGTGAAATTCCTGTTCATGCTCCTCGAAGTTTTCGTCAAGCCAATTAAGCACTACATGCTCGTAGCGTCTGACATTTTCTGAAAGGCCGGGTAACGAGAGACACCCCTCGGCACGGCTTACAGGATCGGCATCCTCTATCACATCAAGCTGCGGATTGATAAGCACCATTTTGGAATCGGCACATTCTGGAAAATCATCGCCCAACACACTTGCATCAATAACTATCAGCGCGATCGACTTGCCGATCTGGGGAGCCGCAAGCCCTATGCCTTCAGTGTGATACATAGTCTCGAACATATCCTTTATCAGCTTCTGCAGATCGGGATAATTCTTGTCGATATCTTCCGCCTCCTGCCTCAGGACAGGGGTGCCATATAAATATACCGGTAAAACCATAATCTCAATTTTATTTCGATTGCAAAAGTAATAAAAAAAAAGAAGCCGGACAAATCGCTGTCATTTAGGAAATGAGCGCGACTCGAGCCATGTGTTGAGTATGATCGTCGCCGACATCTCGTCGGCAAGTCCGCGGCGCTGTCTGTCTGATTTCTTAAATCCCGCCACAAGCATGTCGCGGTGCGCTATCACCGACGTAAAGCGTTCATCGACCATTTCCACGGGAATGGCAGGCAGTTCCCGTTTCAGTTTTCCGAGAAACGGGCGGATATATCTCATCGATTCGGATTCCTCTCCGTTCATCCTCTTCGGCTCGCCCACAAGTATACGCTCCACCTTCTCGGCCGCGCAATAATCCTTCAGAAACTCAAGAAGATCGCAAGTACGCACCACGGGCAAGGAATTGGCCGTGATCTGAAGAGGATCGGTCACAGCGACACCACACCTTTTGCGTCCGTAATCAATGGCAATTATTCTCATAGGCATCTATAAAATCAGATGGTGAACAGTTTCGGGCTACAGACCCTGAAACCATTCACCATCGTATTTTTAAAATTCAGTCAGAACGAAGATCACTTGCCTTCGAAGTAACGTTTGTAAAGTCCGTAGAAACCGCGGCCATGACGAGCCTCGTCCTTAGCCATCTCATGAACGGTGTCGTGGATAGCGTCAAGACCGGCTTCCTTTGCATTGCGTGCGATACGCATCTTGTCTTCGTTGGCACCGGCCTCGGCATGCATGCGTTTCTCAAGATTGGTCTTGGTGTCCCATACCATATCGCCGAGAAGCTCAGCGAACTTCGATGCGTGCTCAGCCTCTTCCCATGCGTAACGCTTGAAAGCCTCGGCGATCTCGGGATAACCTTCACGATCAGCCTGACGCGACATTGCAAGATACATACCGACTTCAGTGCATTCGCCCATGAAATGCGCGTTGAGATCCTTGATCATCTCTTCGCCTGTGCCTTTTGCGACACCTACCTCGTGTTCTGTAACGAAGTTGAGAAGTTCCTGCTCGTCAAGCTCTTTGAATTTTGACTGGGGAGCCTTGCACATAGGGCACTTTTCGGGAGCCTGCTCACCCTCTGCTATGTAACCGCAAACGGTGCAAATCCATTTTTTTGCCATAGTTTTTTTAATCTTTATGGTTATATACTCGTAATCTTTAATTGATGCCGGACAAATTATCGTGTCCGAACTCTTTTGCAAATTTACTTCTTTTAAGTTTAAAAAGCAATAAAAAATTACTAAATAAATGCCAAAAAAAATTATATTTGCACCATGAAGATCGAACAAATTATTGCGAACTCTCTGAAGATAGCCGATGTAAAGAAAGTAATAGCAGGCATCAGCGGTGGCGCCGACAGCGTGGCTATGCTGCTTGGACTTCATGAGGCAGGTGCGGATATCACTGCCATACACTGCAATTTTCATCTGCGGGGAGAAGAAAGCGAACGCGACAGACGGTTTGTAGAGAAATTATGCCAAAGACTGGAAATACCGCTTGTCGTGATCGATTTCGACGTGAATGACTATATGCTCCGGCACAAAATATCGACAGAAATGGCTTGCCGGGAGCTTAGATATGCCGAATTCAGAAGAATCCTCAACGAGAAAAAAGCTGACAGGATAGCCGTCGCACATCATGCCGACGACAATGCCGAGACCCTTCTGCTCAATCTGATGCGCGGAGCCGGTGTAGCGGGCATGAGAGGCATGGTACCCGATACGGGAGAAATTATCAGACCGCTTCTGGAAGTGTCACGCACAGAAATATTACATTACCTTGAATCCAAGGGAGAAACTTACGTGACCGACTCGACGAATCTTATATCGGATTATCGACGCAATTTCTTGCGGAACGAGATTCTGCCGCTTCTGGAATCAAGATGGCCAGAAGCACGCAGATCCATCTGCCGGACAGCGGCAATTATGATTCAGGAAGAAAAAATACTTGGTTGGGCTGAGCGTCAGATTATAGGCGTTGACAGCGACACACTCCCTTATTCCAGGATAAAGGGAAGTCCCGACAGACTCTGGGCCATCCACCGGTTCATAACACAATTCGGAGGGACTGCCAGTCAGGCCAGAGAAATTGACCGGAGTCTGGAGGCCGATGATTTTATGTCCGGGAAATACTGGACTGTAAACTCGGGACGCATCGTCATGGAGCGCGACCGGCTGAAATTTATAAATAATCATAAGGATGATGCGGAACATATCAAGCCGGAAGAAAAATTCAGGATAAGCAGACATCAGATCACCAAGGAACTTCTGGACAAGATAAAGAGCTGCCCGCTCGACGAGTTATGGACTACTCTTCCGCCGGAACAGATTATTTTCCGTCATCCGAAAAATGGTGACCGTATCAAACCTTTAGGCATGAACGGGAGCATGCTGGTCAGTAAAATCATGAAAGACGCCAAACTGTCTACTTCGCAAAAAGAAGCCTGTCTCGTGGCCGAGGACCGCGAGACAGGCGAGATAATATGGGTAGCGGGATTAAAACGTTCACGGCTGCATCTCGTGAACAGCGATAAATCCGAATGTTTTAACGTACGTCAAACTTGTTCAGCCGATGACGGAAAAGGCTGATGGGCCGGTCGCAGAAGATCATTGACAGTCTTGACAGGATTGAACGTCTGGGCGGGAACCTCTATAAAAAGTGTGTTCCAGTCACTCATGGCACCGTTCCAGAGTCCGGGAAGTTCCAGAGCCTTGATCTCCACGCCTTCCCTGCTTTTCTGCGATATGAATCCGGTTGTCTTGTCGACAAAATCAGGCAGGTTGAACTTCTCGCCTTTGTAATCGCGGACAGAAACAGCAAGATCCACAGGATTGAAATGCGTCGACTCCTTAAGCATCTTCACAGACTCCTTGTCTTTCGGATCGATCTGTGATGATTCGAGGATCTGAGGACTGACGGTACCGTCTGCGTTGTATACGAGGAACGGTCCTCCCCCCGGTTCTCCTTCGTTGCGGACCATTCCACAGACGCGCACCGGGCGGTTAAGTTTGGCAAAAACATACTTTGCCTTTTCTTCATCAGTCATCGATTCGGACTTATCATGCGTTATACACAGCACGTTGTGCATGAATGCCAGCATCTCCTCGAGTTTTGACGCATCATATTTTTTCTCTTCGATAATGCGGCAATATTCATCCATCTTCTGCTTGATCGCGACAAGAGTGCCGCCGAGTACTTTCTTATATTGATTTGTAGCTCCGCGATGAGTGTCGGGCACAACATTATCGATATTCTTGATAAAGATGACATCCGCGTTCATGTCGTTAAGATTCTCTATCAGGGCGCCATGACCGCCGGGACGGAAGAAAAGCTTGCCGTTCTCCCTGTAGGGCGTCCCGTCGATATTGGCTGCCACTGTATCAGTGCTGGGTTTCTGAAGACTGAAAGTGACGTCGAATTTCACGCCATACTGATGACCCAACTGGCCGGCGGCTTCCTCGACTTTCATTTTCACGAGCGGCATATGGTCTTCCGACACAGTGAAATGCACATGCACCACCCCGTCTTTGCCGACAGCATACTGGGCACCTTCGGCAAGATGTTCCTCAAGCGCGGTGCGCGAACCACCCATCACCTTGTGGAACTGGAGCAATGCCTTAGGAAGGTGACCATAATTCAGGCCTCCCTTCTCAATGAGAGAACTCACTATATCCTTGTATCTTTTCTCTCTGATCAACGAATGCACGCTCAGACCGTAATTGGAAAGCGTCACAAAATTAAGCCGTGTAAAAAATGCGAAATCCTCGATGCGGTCAAAAAACATTTTCATGAAGTCCGTGTCAGGTTTCTCGGATTTACCGTTCAGAAAAGCAAAAAGGTCCTTGAACATGCGCGATGCCGCACCGCTGGCCGGCACCATTTTCTTGACAGTGCCTCCTTTGCGAAGAAATTCTTCCCAGCATGTGATTGCGCCGATTTCCATTTCAGGCGTAAGCTGCGATATTCCATGGCCCGGAGTGGCCGGACCTTCCAGTTTAAGATAGGGAAACCCTTCGCACAACATCTCAAGTTGTTCTTGAAGTTTATTTTCTGTAATGCCTTTTTCGGCAATGAATTCAAGGTCTTCTTTTTCTATTTTCATAATCTGTTTTGGATATGGAAGTGATATTGAACTTGAAGTTGTTTAAAAACTGTTCCTCAAAATTAGTCATTATCTTTTAATCGGCAAGCCTTTCGGCACAAAAGTAAAAGAAAGNNTTTGAAAGTATTTGGAAGCTGAAATGAATCGCCGCCGTCAATATTTGATCTTGTCGGAAGTAGAGGCCCATTTCTCGAAAGCCTTTATAGTCTCCTCATTGTCGACATGAATTCCCGGCATATGTCGTTCGGAAGGTTTCCGGTCAATCTCCTCATAAATGAATTTATCAGAAAAATCGATAGCATCGGCATCCTCCTTGGTATTGCCATAAAATATCTTTTTTACGCCGGCCCAATAAAGTGCACTGAGACACATCGGGCAAGGCTCGCAACTTGAATATACCACACAACCTTCGAGCTGGAACGATCCGATTTTACGGCATGCTGCCCGGATGGCATTTACCTCCGCATGGGCGGTAGGGTCATTATCGCGAGTCACGCTATTGACTCCGGTTGCTACGATCTCGTTGTCCCTGACAACAACAGCGCCAAAAGGGCCACCACCCTCGTCAATATTCTTAATCGAGAGATCGGCAGCCAATTTCATATATTCAGGATTGAAATCATTATTTTTCATATTTGAAGTCTCTTCATGATTTAAGGTACAACAATTCATTTCCCTTCTTAAGGTTAACGCTTAAAATTTAACATTTGTTCCTGCAAATCCATTCCAAACGCAAAATTAATTAGTTCAACCAGCAGCGAAATAAATAATAGACGCTATAAGGCAATAAACCGTAGATATTTACGTCCTTAAAGAAAATTCCAGATTATTATGAACAAGTATTTATTGCTATTGATTTTGCCTTTTCTTTCATTTGGAATGATAAGTTGTGACGATGAGGAAGATGTGACACCAATGGACTTTAACCTTTTTGCCGGAACTTGGGAAGTCGTTGACCAAGGCAACCAAGATGTTTTCAAACGGGAAGATATCCTCAATATAATATCCTCTCAAATTCACGAAGGCTATGGAGGCTATAAAGGATACATAAATACCTACTTCCTCAAATATGACGGAACTCCAATACATGACCGTGTCTTTACCTGGCAAAGTCTTGAAGTGGAGAACCATCAGCCTTTGTTAGAGGTCGTATTTCAAGGCGAACTTGACAGCGATGATCCATGGGCAGGTGATTATTTCTACAAAATAACCAAACTTACGGACTCTCATATGTGGTGGCAAGTCAGAACCAAGGGTGACAACAGCACAATAAAATTCAAACGTCGCACAGACCTGCAAATTGAATAATCAGCGTACTGCCGTATCGCATACTTGTTCTGTAATTTTGTGGCATAACCCACAAGATTACAGGGCATTCTTTTATCGTGAAACCACTTCTCCATACCCGAGTTCATATTATAGTTATCATACACTTCCACTACTGATCGGTAAACATCATGTAATTGTTCATTCATGATCCGGATTAGCAGGCATACTGACAATTGAACCGCCGAGTTGATTATACATGTTGATTATACAGGCATAAGTGAGTGTATTTCTCGGAGATTTTTAGTAATTTTGCATTCTTAAGGAACTGTTCAAACTTAAATGGTTTCTTTAAATCAATCAACCAAAATCAAAGTCACTTGAAAAAACGACATATACACTTCAGGNNGTTTTAACAGTGCTGCTTACTCTGGGCATTTCTATGGCCAGCGCACAAAACAAATCGTCATCGCAGGAAAACAAGACATATCCGCCGGGATCGGCGTGGACGTTGTCCTGGCCTCTCGGAACACATATCGAATCGACTCTCGACACCCTGCTTTATAATTATCAGAGACAGTTTGTCACATCAATGACGTCCGACGCATGGGCGTCGACAGGCCAGTTCACCGGACCGGCCATCAACATGATATATTTCGAGCGTCCGGCTCAGATGCCGTTCTATTTCGACAACGCATTGTCTTATTGGCTTCCGACATTCGACAAACAGAAGTTCTACAACGTCTTCATACCCTATACCCAACTATCATATAATATGGGATACGGGACCGAAAACCGAACAGACCATCTTAAAGCCACATTCGCCGGCAATGTAAACCGCAAAGTCGGTATCGGCGCATGGATAGATTACCCGTACACCAAGGGATCATATGCCGAACAGGCGGCAAAAGGTCTCGGTTTCGGATTTTCCGGCTATTTCACGGGCGCCAGATATGAGATGCAGGCGTTTTTCAACCATTACAACCACCTTAATAAGGAAAACGGCGGCCTAACGGACGACCTCTATATCACCAACCCCGCCGAACTGCAGGGAGGCGTCAATTCCATAGAGCCCAAGAGCATCCCGGTCAACCTAACAGCAGCCCACAACCGTGTTGTGGGTTCTCAGTTGTATATGAGCCACGCCTATAAAATAGGATTCTGGCAGGATATGACCCAGCCCGAAGACACCGTGGAGCGCAAGGAATATATTCCCGTCACCAAGTTTGTCTATGCTTTTATCTGGAAAGACAACCGGCATATGTTTCTGAACCAGAATTCTGGAGATGCCGTGAATTTCTGGAAAAACACTTATTTCAATCTCTCCGAGACACGCGATGACGCCTCCTGGTGGTCGGTATCCAACACTGTCGGCATAGAAATGATAGAGGGATTCAGAAAATGGGCCAAATTCGGAATATCGGCATATGCCACATATGAAATTGACAAATACCGCTATAATGTAGAGGGAATGGATGCGATAATTTCCCCACTCCCACCTGAGGAAGGAGATAACCCACCGACAGAAGAGCCTCCTGCGGAAGATGAAGGAACGGACACCGGTCTGTCTCCTCTTCCGGAAGGCTATGAGAACGCGTTAAGGCATAGACGGAACCGCCTCTGGGTCGGAGGTCGCATAGAGAAGACGCGGGGAACTGCGATTCGTTATGCCGCAGATGCCAAATTCGGTCTGTTAGGCGATGCGATAGGCGATATCGATGTCAGCGGAGAGATGGAAACCAGATTCAGGCTCGGCAAGGATACTGTCCGGATAAATGTCAACGGATTCTTCCGCAACATAGAGCCTAACTATATGCTCAACCATTATGTAGGCAATCATTTCATCTGGAACAATGATTTCGGCAAAATAAGAAGTTTCCGTGCGGAAGGAAAATTGTCTATACCCTGGACCTGGACCGAACTTCGTGTGGGAGTTGAAAACGTGCAGAACCAGATATATTTCAATTCCGATTGCAAGCCCCAGCAATATGGAGGAAGCGTACAGGTTTTCTCAGCCGCAATCGAACAGAAACTGAAATTCGGCATATGGAACTGGAACAATACTGTGACATATCAAAAAACTTCGAACGCCGACATCATTCCGCTTCCCGAATTAAGCGTCTACAGCAACATGTTCCTGTATTTCCATGCTTTCAAGGCGCTGACCGTGCAGATTGGCGTGGATGTGGACTGGTACACGAAATATACCGGACTCGCCTACCTNNAGCCGGCCACAATGACATTTCACTCACAAGGCGCCGATGCGGTAAAAGTGGGAAATTTCATCAATTCAAATGTCTATCTGACATGCAAGCTGTATAAAGTACGATTTTTCGTGATGTGCAGCCATCTGAATCAGGGATGGTTCTCCAAGAACTACTTCTCCCTCCCCCATTACCCGGTGGATCCCAGACAGTTCCGACTCGGACTTTCCATAGACTTCGCAAACTGATAACCGACCTATAAACATAATC
>DAAV01000055.1:48035-60063 GCA_001701295.1 Bacteroidales bacterium H10 | reverse complement strand
TATCGCGGACGGTTATACGATTGTAATAATGCCGGGCAGTGACAACGAATTACAATATAAGGACAATCTGCGCCTATGGGTTGCCGAGTATATGGTATAGGCTAAGACGAGTGAGGCAGCACAGCGGACAGCAGCTCACATATGCGCAAAGATAGCGGCCAACATCGCCGTAGAGCGCGATGTCAAGCACTTTCCGAGATTCTATCTCTGCAAGAATTTAGAGTAGCTTGTTATTGATCGCCGCCACTATCGCCTCCGAAATGTTACGGACTTCCAATTTCTCGAATATCCGCTTACGGTATTTCTTTATGGTGTCGGGTGAAAGACAAATCTTGTCGGCAATCTCTGACATAGTATAACCCTGAATAGATAGGGTAAGTACCGATTTTTCTCCGTCAGATAGCGAGGGCATCTGCCGTTTATTCCACCGACGGGAGTTAATATTGTATTCAAAGTATTCAGATGTACCAACACGGTGTACCTTGATATGCCTGGCATCGGTANNACACGACACACAGCGCAAGCCATATCCTTCCGTCGGATGTAAGTGCAAGCGGTGTCAGCTTGTGGTTGATGAGAATCTTTCGACCTCCGTTGAGAATATGGAAGTCGTAAGATATATACCAATCCTTGCGTTCCGAGATAGGGGATATCATTATAAAATGTGAATCCGGCTTTGTTGAGCGTCAGAAGCATCGGCCGTTCATCCTCCGGGACAAAGTCAAGATAGAAGCGGTATCCCAATTCCTTCACTCGCTCCGGCGAAAGCTCGCACAGGAACATCGGATTTGGTGATACATATAGAAAGTTCTGCCTGAAATAGTCGATGATATAGACGCTCTGATAAGACGAGCGAGAAAACGCCTCCGCGGAGCGGATATATTCATTCACACGACTGTAATCAAGCTCCTCCGGGAGCCTGACCTCATTATCGGGTATGAAAAATTCACTTGGCGTTTCCACTTACTATTATTTTTGTAGACACAAAATTTAAACAGTTTCTTAATATAACGCCTCGTATTGGCGTGCGATTGTCTTCCATATATATTCATGCCTGGCGGTCTCGGTAGTGTTTGTCCCGTCCAGATCGTCTTGTAGCATAAGTTCGCGAAGTGAAGCGCTGTCTGTGTAATAATACGCCTCGTTTTGTGTGGTCTCTCTGTTGTATATCACGTCGAATGCCAATATCGGTTTACCGAAGAACATGGCTTCTACAAGAGAGGGATTGGTGCCCCCTGCACGGTGTCCGTGTACGTAGTATCTTGAATTATTACGCACCGCATATAATATGTCCAGATCGTAAATAGGACTCAGCATATGTATATTCGGATATCTTATATATTGTGTGTACAGTTCACGCGAATAGTCACTGTGATTCCAGTTGCCGATAATTACGATCGATCTTTCAGTATCTTTATATGCCTCCAGAGTGAGATGACAGTTATTTTCCGGTTCGATCCGGCATATGCTGAGATCATAATTCATTGCCTCAAGATTGTAGAAATCCAGGATAGCCTGTTGCCGTTTTGTATTTATATTCCGCAACACATGATCCCCTCCGTATGCGATGAGACGGGCATTGCGGTGATAGTTTTCTTTTACGTAATCCTGAATGCCCTTATTGTCTGAAACTATTTCATCAGCCCATCGGATGCATGTGTCGAGCGATAGCTTAAGAAATCTTTTGGCCATGGATTCCCATTTGTCACGTTTGTGCTCAAGACCGTCTATATTGACTATTATTTTTGCCCGTGTCAGCAGCTTGAATATCGGCAGGAAGGTACATCCTGACACACCGAGCACAAGAATGGCGTCATAACCTTTTGCAGCATGTATCATTGACAGTATATCATAGGGGACACTCATGACTCCGTGTGCATGGAGATTTATATACCTGAGTCTGCAGCCTTTGTAATGACTCAGGTCTGTTTTCATGTCGGGCTTACTGCAGAATACGGTATATTCCACAGTCTCCGGATCTCGTTGTCTGACTATATTGTCAACCAATGTCTCGAAACCTCCATATTGAGGGGGAACGCCCTGTGAGCCTATTATGGCGACGCGTTTTGTGTGACCGGATTTTTTATTGCCCATTTTATATCGGTTTCTTGTATTTCCCATCAATAAGAATGTATGGTCGCGTATATGTTATTTCTTGGCGTGCAAGAGGTTCCTTACGCCGTATATGTTATATTTGAAGACCATAGAGAAGGCGAGTATCATCCAGATAAGTTGCATATTGTGTTCAGCCGACATCTGCATGGCGAAGAGGAATGTCAGTATGGAAATCCAGTGATGGCGTATCAGTGTGACTATGCCGATGAGGCACCAGAAGGCTATTGCGGAGAGAGCGCCATAATTGTAGAACATACTGAAGATCCCGGCGAATCCTCTGTTGAGTCCGTCGCAAGGCCGTTCTTTTATGTCTCGTTGATCCGCATCCGTGCCATGTCCTTTCCATGTGTCGGCTTCCGTGATATCTATGGCTTGTGCGCCCCATATGGTTGGAGCAATCCTGGCTGCGGCACTCGAGTCTGCCTCTTCTATGGCGTCCGTATCAAGAGTGATTGTCGCGCATATGACTTTGCGCAGACGGTCGAGCTGACCCATGCGTCCGACAGGTGTGACAAATAATAGAACGACAAGAATTCCTATGGCGCCGACGCAGTACCATATATTGCGATGTGTGACATATGGCAGCAACGAGAGGGGAGCAAGAAGAAATGCCGAAGCATTTACTGTGCTGAAGAGAGTCCACCCCCAGCATAACCAAAGAAGCCATTCGGATTTTATTTCTTTAAATAAGTTTATATCCGGATCGGAAATGCGGCGTGTCTGAGTATAAAAATACATCAGTGTCGCGAGAGTCACCGTCGTGTGGGAAGGTTCNNAGCCTGCGGATAGGCCATTGCCTCGTTAGGCACCGGAAGACCGCATATAAGGTAGATCTGCTGTATGACGAGTATGATTGTGAAAGCATATATTATTATACGTATCATGCCGCATAGGGTCGGTGATGACAGATCCGCTATACGGACAAGACGTGCAAGCATCATGAAGTATACACAGCATGCACAGGTAAACAGCATTGTTATCCATCTGACAGTATCAGGATGAAAAACAAGAGGATTGACGATCACTGAGAGGCATACAAATACAAGAGGGATGTCTATACGCGGGATAAATACTCTCGCTTTCCTAAGAAACAGTATGAGCGGGGATAGGGTCATGGCGGCGGCAAGGAGAAGGTTCTTATTATGTTCCCCCTGTGTATAAGCCGGATTGATGCATAAAAGCACCAATCCGATTATTGCCAGCCAGGTATATGGACTCCTTTTACAGGATACTGTTTCAGTCATTTGTCACTTCACTTCAGCAAGCACTCTTTTATCAGAAAATGAAAGGAGAGTCGAAGTCTTTAAGAAGGGGATGGGCGAGATCTTTTGGAGACAATATCGCATGTCGCGGATCAATCTTCCAGTCTATGCCCAGCGATGGATCCTGGATTGAAATTCCACCGTCAGCTTCTGGAGCATAGTAGTTGTCGCATTTATATTGGAACACGGCTGTATCGCTCAGTACGGCAAATCCATGTGCGAACCCGTGGGGAATAAAAAATTGGCGATGGTTGTTTTCTGTAAGTTCGACAGCCACATGACGGCCATATGTCGGACTTCCTTTGCGGATGTCCACAGCCACGTCAAGTACCTTGCCTCTTACGCAACGCACCAGTTTGGCCTGAGTGAATGGTGGCCTTTGGAAATGCAACCCCCGCATTACTCCCCGTGTAGAACATGATTCGTTATCCTGTACGAAATTTACAGGTCCGATTTCCGTGTCAAACACCCGCTTTGAATAGCTCTCAAAGAAATATCCTCTCGCATCTTCAAAAATACGGGGTTCAAGTATAAATACTCCTTCTATATCTGTCTTTATTACGTTCATTTTTTAGTCAAGATTGGAATCGTGGGTACGGTCGAGTTCGTTTATCACTTTCAGCAGATATTTTCCATAGTTGTTTTTAAGCATCGGCTGCGCGAGTTTCTCCATCCTCTCCTTTGAAATCCATCCCTGTCGGTAGGCTATCCCTTCGAGACATCCTATCTTGAGAC
Organism: Bacteroidales bacterium H10; assembly: GCA_001701295.1. GTDB lineage: Bacteria > Bacteroidota > Bacteroidia > Bacteroidales > Muribaculaceae > Lepagella. Next base: position 55,951 of record DAAV01000055.1, on the reverse strand, counting down.
CCTGACGTTTCTCAAGCACTTCGACATATATCGAAGCTTCGGCAAGCGAGTCATGCGTGCCTGTATCAAGCCATGCGAATCCACGGGGTAATACACGCACTTTAAGTTCACCGTCATGCAGAAATGCCTGGTTGACCGTTGTTATTTCAAGTTCCCCTCTGGCCGACGGTTTTATGTTGGCGGCCACATCGACAACTTTATTGGGATAGAAATACAGTCCGACCACGGCGTAATTGGATTTGGGTGATGCAGGCTTTTCCTCGATGGAAAGACAGTTTCCTTCCTTGTCGAAATCGGCTACACCATATCGTTCCGGATCATCTACCCAATATCCGAAGACAGTGGCTTTCCCGTTCTTCTCTACATCCTCGACGGCTTCGTGCAGTATCGAAGTGAATCCGGCTCCATGAAATATGTTGTCGCCGAGAACAAGGCATGCCGAGTCATCTCCTATAAATTTACGTCCGATGATGAATGCCTGAGCCAGACCGTCGGGTGAAGGCTGTTCGGCATATTCTATCCTGATGCCGTAATCGCTGCCGTCTCCGAGCAGCCGTTTGAAACCGGGCAGGTCATATGGTGTGGATATTACGAGTATGTCACGTATGCCGGCCTGCATCAGAACCGATATCGGATAATATACCATCGGTTTGTCATAAATCGGCAGTAATTGTTTGCTGACACCTTTGGTAATAGGGTAGAGTCTTGTGCCGGATCCTCCGGCGAGTACGATGCCTTTCATGAAAATGCTTGTAAGAAGAGTGGTGATTATAATTAAAAATGCTCTGAATGACAGAGGAGATATATGTCNNGCGATGTCATCCAGAGCTTTTGTATTTAACGAATTCAATTATTCATCTCCGGAATATGAATATCCTGTACCGTATCCGTATCCGTAGCTATAAGGATTGCCGTAACGGCGTGCATATGAATTGCGTGGATTGATTGTGCCGTTCAAGACAATCGACATGTTGGGATATGTGCCGTTGGCGTACATGTCATCTATCACATTAAGCATCGAGAGGTCCAGTACACCGGCACGAATCACGAACAAGGTGAAGTCCGCGTATTTGCTTATGATAGTGGAGTCTGCTACAACTTCTACCGGAGGACAATCTATGAAAACATAGTCGTAATGCACTTTCAAATCTTCTATCAGGGCATGCATGCGCTCATTGAAAAGAAGTTCTGTCGGATTAGGAGGAATCGTGCCCACCGGTATGACAGCCAAGTTCTCACAGTCCGGAATACGGTGGATAAGGCTTGTAATATCATTCACGCGGTTTGCAAGATAGTCTGAAATGCCTTTGTCAGTGCCATCGACATATTTGCTCATCGAGGCCTTTCGCATGTCAAGGTCAAGAATAATTACTTTTTTCCCTTTGATGGCAAAACTTTTGGCCAGATTAAATGCGACAAAGGTCTTGCCGCTTCCCGGATTGGCCGAAGTGAGCATTATTACTTTCGACGAGCTGTCGTTGGCAAACATGAATTCAAGATTTGTTCGTAATACGCGGAATGCCTCATTGATGGAATTTCGACAGTTTTCCTTGACGGCCACAATCGCCTTCGGATTTTTGTTGGCGGGATTGATGCGTGGCAATTTCTGCTTTTTACTGTGTAACGGGAGCTCTCCTGCGAGAGGCGTCTTCATGTCCTTTATGTCTTTACGGCCTCTGACCACGTGCACAGACATTTCTCTCTGGAAAATAACGAGAGCCGGAATGGCGAGTCCGATAAGGAAAGACATGAGCATTATGTTGTTTGCTGCCGGGGCGATGGGTGCGTTTGAACCGTCGGGCTCGCGTACGATACGTGTATTGTAAGACGTGAAAGCCTGATTGAGCTGGTTTTCCTCACGTTTCTGAAGCAGATAAAGATAAAGAGATTCTTTTACTTTCTGTTGACGCTCGACGCTCAGAAGGTATTTGGCCTGCTTTGGGGTAGATGCGATTTTTGATGTCGCCGACCCGGTGAGTCCTTCCTGACTGCGGATCTGGGCATCAAGTGATACTATCTCATTATCGATCGATGCGATCAGGGCTCCACGCATGGCCGATATAGCCTGATCCATTTCCGCCACGAGTGGGTTGCTTGCGCTGCTTTGCGATACAAGGCTGTTGCGCTCAAGAATTTTAGTGTTGTACTGTGCGATCTGGTTGGAGAGGCTCGCGCTTGTCCCTGCGCTTGTCGGAAGAAGTTTGTTTATATTTTCTGAATTGCGCAGATAATTTCGTATGTATTTGGCCATATACTCCTGATCGCGGAGATCTTTAAGTGCCATTGATGCCTGTGTGGCCTGACTCATGTAGAGAGAGGCGGCGGCATCTACATCGGGTACGAGATTGGCACTTTTGAAAGAGGATATGTCGTTGTCGACAGAACCCAGTTCGCTTTGGAGTAACTGGACACGTTCTTCTATAAACTTGCTGGAATTATCGGCGAGAGTACGTTTATCTCGCATCCAGCGGTCATTATAGCAGGCGATAAGTTGCGTGAGAACATCTTCGGCACGTTCCGGAGATATGTTTGTCAATGTCATATTGACCATATTCCAGGATTTCTCGTCATTTTCTACTGTGAGAGCTCCGTTAAGTTGGGCTGCTGTGGATTTGACTGAATTGTGGCGCACAATGATATCCATGGAGATATTGTCATCATAGCCTTTTGCAGGGGTGACTGTTATGCGTCCGAGAGGAGTCTTCAGAGTTATCCCCATGCGTCCCTTGATCGGAGTGTGGTTAAGTTCGCGGCCTTTCAGATTCATATCGCTGATAGTGAAATCTCCATTTGGCGACAGTGAGAGATTGAATGAGGCAAAATCATCTTCATTCATATCCGGCATAGAGACCTGTACCGGCAACGTACTTCCATAACGGTCTATCTCGCGGAATTTGCCTTTTGTGGCATATGTGATGTTGAGGTTGAGACGCCGTACAGCCTCACGCATAAGATCCGGAGATTTTATGATCTGGATCTCATCCATTACAGGGGAGTTGGTCGATGAGAGTCCAAGATCCTCGAACATAGCTGCCCCGCTTGATGTTGAGCGTCCCTGGGAGTCTGTTTTTATGAGTATCGAGGCTGATTTACGGTAAGTCGGAGCAGTCTTTTTGACATATACAAACGCACATGCCATGCATATCGCTATCGAGATAATAAACCAAGGCCAGTGCTCAAGACACATAAAAAGAAATTCCTGGATTCGTAGCCCTGTTTTATTCGATCTTGAAGTGGCAGGTGAAGACTTTGGTTTGATTTCTATTGGTGTGNNAATTTTAATTCTTCGTAATGGTTAAGACGATTGTTGTGATGGAGGCGGCGAAAGATAATATGGAGATCCAGAAAGAGGGTGTCAGCACGCTGTTGCCGTTTGGTGTCGACTGGCGTGCTTTTGTTTCGTTAGGTTCTACGTAAATTACATCGTTCTGCTGCAGATAGTATACAGGAGACTGAGCAAGAGTCCGGCCTGAGTTGAGATCTACTCCATATACCCGCTGCACACCGTTTTCTTCGCGTAGCACTCGTATATTGTTTCGTTTGCCATATATGGTAAGATCTCCCGCAGCGCTCAACGCATCAAGAATAGTATAATCTTCTCTGTCTATTGCGAAACGGCCGGGATGTCCGACCTCGCCGATTACTGTTACCGAGAGATTAAGATAGTCGACAGTGACGATTGGATTTTTAGCGAGATCCCTGCTGATAAGTTCGCGACGGATATATTCTCCAAGTTCTTCGCGTGTCATGCCTGCGACATGCAGTTTGCCTAAGACTGGGAAATTGATATCGCCCTGTCGGTCGATTGTATAGGGAGCCACATTTTCACCACCGCTGGTATTGATTTTTCCATCGGTAGATCCTTGTCCTATGTTGGTCCGTGCCACAGGTAGGTTGAATAGAGAATTCAACCGCGAGTCGCCCGTGCTTACAATGATCGATATTTTGTCGTTGGGTTGAAGTTTGATGGGACTGAGAGTGGCGATAACCGATTCCTGTCCCGGCTTTAAATCCTGGAAGTACGTGATTTCTTTGCTTGAAGAGCATGAACTCGCAAGAAGAACAATTGCGGCTGCTCCTGCAAGATACAGAGATTTGATTTTCATTACGTGTTGTTTAGTAGCTACTGTTGATAATTGTTGTATGTCTTTTCAAATGAAACGTATGAAGTCCGGTGCGACTTCTACGGCAGAGGTCAGCATGCCTGGCAATTCGACTATGAGTCTTTTTGTACGCATACCTTTTACCGAAAGGAGATGTCCTGTCATACCATCAAGCGGACCGCCGACGATAAGGACTTGCTTGCCGATCATTGATGGCGTTATTTCCGAAGGCATGAAAAACTTCGGATTGTCGGTAGATGTTGTGGCTCTTATGAACCTTTCCATCTCTGAGTCATTTACTGTCATGGCTTCACCGTGGGCGCCTCCTCTTACAAATCGGTATTGTAATGTCGCGCGTCTGGCGACCTCCGGATCAAGTTCCGCTCTGGTAGAGTCTACGAAGAGAAGGTCATGAATTGCGGGAGCCTTGTATCGTTCGGTGCGGACACCGCGTTTACGTATTTTCCATACCATCGGTGTGAAAACCCGTAAACCTGCGTCTGTCAGTTCTTTCCACGCCGGTCGGGAGGCATTTGCGCGCGTCAGATCGCGCATCACAAACCATGACATATTATTCTTAGGTGTTTGCTACCCTGATGTGTAAGTTCATGTAGGGATAAAAACGTCTGCAAAAATATAAATTTTTACCGATATATGCAACTTTTGCCCAATTCCTGCTCTTTTATTTTTTAACAGCTTCTTATGTTTTGCAATTAGAGTATTTTTCGTTAAATTTGCAGCATTCACTCACTATATGATCATATTCAATAGTTAAATAATGGCTACAAAACCTTTTCATTACCAAGAAATGTTCCCGCTGGGAGCAGACACAACCGAGTATCAGCTTATCACAAAAGATTATGTGAAGGTAGAGAACTGGAACGGTCACGAAATGCTCGTGGTTGATCCGGAAGCTCTCACAGTAATAGCAAATGTGGCATCACATAATTGCTCGTTCATGCTTCGCAGGGAGCATAATGAGATGGTCGCGAAAATCCTTCACGATCCTGAGGCGTCGGAAAATGACCGATACGTTGCTTTGACCATGCTTCGCAATGCGGAGGTGGCAGCCAAAGGGGTACTGCCGTTCTGTCAGGATACCGGTACATCCATATGCGCCGCTTATAAAGGTCAGCAGGTATGGACCGGCTGTGACGACGAGGAAAAGATCTCGTATGGTGTCTACAAAACATATACTGAAAATAACCTGCGTTACTCTCAGAACGCACCTCTGAATATGTATGACGAGGTGAATACAGGCTGTAATCTCCCGGCCCAGATAGAGATTCATGCCACTGAGGGCGATGAGTATAAATTCCTCTTTGTCGCCAAGGGTGGAGGTTCTGCGAACAAGACTTATCTTTATCAGGAAACCAAAGCTATTCTTAATAAGAAGACTCTTGTGCCGTTCCTGATCGAGAAGATGAAGACTCTGGGCACGGCGGCATGTCCTCCGTACCATATAGCTTTTGTTATAGGCGGTACTTCTGCCGAGGCTAATCTTGCCGCAGTGAAGAAAGCGTCTGTCAAATATTATGACAATCTTCCGACCGAGGGCAATGAATACGGTCATGCTTTCCGCGATGTCGAACTGGAGAAGGAACTTCTCGAGGCTGCACATTGTCTTGGTCTCGGCGCCCAGTTCGGCGGTAAATATTTTGCACACGACATACGCGTGATACGCATGCCCCGTCATGGTGCCTCATGTCCTGTCGGTATGGGCGTCAGCTGTTCGGCCGACCGTAACGTGAAAGCGAAAATCAACAGAGAGGGTCTGTGGATAGAGAAACTTGATGAATTCCCCGGTGAACTGATACCTGAGGAACTTCGCAATGCAGGGGAAGGAGAGGTTGTAAAGGTAGATCTCAACCGTCCGATGAAGAAGATTCTTGAGCAGCTTGACAAGTATCCAGTATCCACACGTCTTTCGCTCAACGGTACTATCATCGTGGGTCGTGACATCGCTCATGCCAAGATAAAAGAACGCCTTGATGCCGAGGAACCGATGCCGCAGTATCTGAAGGATCATCCCATCTATTATGCCGGTCCTGCCAAGAAACCGGAAGGTATGCCTTCAGGTTCATTCGGCCCGACAACTGCCGGACGTATGGACCCGTATGTCGATCAGTTCCAGGCTGCCGGAGGCTCTATGATAATGATTGCCAAAGGAAATCGTTCACAGCAGGTAACCGATGCATGCAAGAAGCACGGTGGTTTTTATCTCGGATCGATCGGTGGTCCGGCCGCTATCCTCGCGCAGAACTCTATTAAGAATGTCGAGCTTCTCGAATATCCTGAGCTTGGCATGGAAGCAATATGGAAGATCGATGTCGAGGATTTCCCGGCTTTCATACTTGTAGATAACAAGGGCAATGATTTCTTTAAGCAGCTCAAACCTCGTTGTCCGATGAAGTAAATCTGAAATATCCATAAAAAACATGCANNTGCATGTTTTTTATGGATATTTTTTATTCTTCTGTGTCTTGAGGCTCTTTGGGAAGAGTGAGGTGCAGCAGTGCCCATCCGAGCATTCCCGCCGTCAGAGACGCTACCAGAATTCCGAGTTTGGCATCGTTGAGAAGAGAGGATAGTAAAGGATCCCCTGTCCCGAACGACAGATTGGCGATAAATAGAGATACTGTGAACCCTATGCCGCCGAGCATTGATACGGATGCCAGTCTGGCCCAGTTGCTACCCTCGGGCATAGATGCGAGCCCGGCCTTTATGGTCAGCCAAGAGAATGTGAATATTCCGAGAAATTTTCCGGCTACGAGAGCGAGAATTATCGCGGGCGCTATTCCGTGGAATAATTGTGATATTTCCATGTCTCCGAAAAAGATACCTGCGTTGGCGAATGCAAAAAGAGGCACAATGATATAGTTGACAAGCGGATGCAGCGTGTCTTCCATATCCTGAAGCGGAGATATGACCTTGTCTGATGCCGTTTCGATCTCTTTAAGCCAGTTCATCTGGTCTTTGTCAAGAATTGTGCGGCTGTTAAGTGTCTCGTCATCTTCCTGGGAAAAGTAACCTATATTCTTTCGGATGGTCTTTATGTAATTCTTAGGCGCGAATACTGGTTTGGCGGGGATCGTGAACGCGACTATCACTCCGGCTATTGTAGGATGTATTCCCGCATTAAGGAAGAAAAACCATACAAAAGTACCGAAGAAAGCATAAAACATCTTGGATTGTATGCCCGCGATGGCGCCGATTACCAGAATTGCGATGCACCCGGCGGCCCACAGCAGGAGAGTCAGGTCAATAGAACTGTTGTAAAATATGGCGATCACAAGAATACCGCCTATATCGTCCACGACAGCGAGCGTGGTCAGAAATATTTTAAGACCTATCGGCACACGCTTGCCGAGCATGGCAAGCACTCCGAGTGAAAAAGCTATGTCTGTCGCCATCGGGATAGCCCATCCTCTCTCATATTCTGTCCCGTGCGCCATAAGAAAATATATCAGCACCGGAACGGCCATACCTCCTATGGCCGCGGTTATTGGAAGCAACGCGTTGCGGAAGGATGAAAGTTCGCCCACAAGCACTTCGCGCTTTATTTCCAATCCTACGGAGAAGAAAAACAAAGCCATCAGGGCATCATTGATAAATGCCATTATGCTCATCGGCTCTCCGTGATGACTGAAGAGATTGAATGAGCCTACCTGGAGAGCGAGCTCATGGGTCCATAACGAATTGTAGAGATCTGTAAGTCCAGGGATGTTGACCACGATCAAAGCCATGGCGGTGGCGAAAATAAGAACGTTTCCGCCGTTGGCATAGTTCCGCAGTGTTTTGCGGGCTGTGTAA
>DAAV01000055.1:40247-48024 GCA_001701295.1 Bacteroidales bacterium H10 | reverse complement strand
CTGGGATTGGGATTATACCGGTTGTCAAGAAGAGCGAACAATTGTTCTGCCGCTGTCTTGGTCTTTATTTTGTCGACACGGTCGGTTACGGTCCCGTCGGTATCAGCTACAAAAGTAGTGCGGACGATTCCCATATATGCGCGTCCCGCCATTACCTTTGGCTGCCATACGCCCGCAAGTTTGCACAGTTCGAGTTCGGTATCAGCCACGAGAGGAAACGGCAGATTGTGTTTGTCGGCAAATCTTCTGTGACTTGCTCCGGAATCTTTGCTGACACCTATCACCTGATAGCCCATATCGAAAAATGTCTGGTAATTGTCGCGGAAACTCAAAGCCTCCATAGTGCATCCGGAAGTATTGTCCTTGGGGTAGAAGTATATTATGAATCTCTTTCCCGGAAAGTCGGAAAGTCTGACTTCATTGCCTTCGGCATCGTGGCCGAGAAGATCAGGGAATTTTCCCCCGATTTCCATCATTTTGATTCCTGTGTCCATAAATAATTTTGATTTAGATTATGTTTATGTGGTAATTGATTTTATGTTTCTTTGCGGTGTCAGACGCCATCAAGAAACAAGGGAAGAAAGATTCTGTCCCTCTTCCCTTTTATTACGCCCGGACTGATTATAATGTTCGCGGATCAATCCAGTTTGAGTACTGCGAGAAATGCCTTCTGAGGTACTTCTACAGAGCCGATCTGTTTCATTCTTTTTTTACCGGCTTTCTGCTTCTCGAGAAGTTTCCGTTTTCGCGATATGTCGCCGCCGTAACATTTTGCTGTCACGTCTTTACGCACGGCCTTTATGGTCTCGCGCGCGATGATTTTCGCTCCGATGGCTGCCTGGATTGCAATATCGAACTGCTGGCGGGGTATCAGTTCTTTTAGTTTTTCGCACATGCGGCGTCCGAATTTTACGGAGTTGGCTTCGTGGGTGAGGGTAGACAGTGCGTCCACACTCTCTCCGTTGAGCAGTATGTCGAGTTTTACAAGTTTCGACTGTCTGAAATCGTGGATATGATAATCGAAACTTGCATATCCTTTGGAAATGCTCTTCAGCTTGTCGTAGAAATCGATTACTATCTCGCCGAGTGGCATGTCGAAAGTAAGTTCCATACGGTTGCCCGATATGTATTCCTGTTTAACAAGCTCTCCTCGTTTCCCGAGACATAGGGTCATGATGGGTCCTATGTAATCCGCCTGAGTGATTATTGTGGCGCGTATGTAAGGTTCCTCGATGTAATCTATCGCGGTGGCTTCCGGCAGACCGGAAGGATTGTGGACTTCGGTTTTATTGCCTTTTTTGTCGGTCACTATGTATGATACGTTGGGGACGGTGGTGATGACATCCATGTCGAATTCACGTCCGAGACGTTCCTGTACGATTTCCATGTGGAGCAGACCGAGGAAACCGCACCTGAAGCCGAATCCGAGGGCAGCCGATGACTCCGGCTGGAAAGTCAGAGATGCGTCATTGAGCTGAAGTTTTTCGAGTGAGGCCCGCAGATTCTCGAAATCTTCGGTTTCGATAGGGTAGACACCGGCGAAAACCATAGGTTTTACTTCCTGGAAACCCTCGATGGCATTTTTGCAGGGTGTCGCCACGTGGGTGATTGTATCGCCTACGCGTACTTCTTTCGAGGTCTTGATACCGGAGATTATGTATCCTACATTTCCGGCTGACAATTCTTTCCGGGGAGCCATGTCGAGCTTGAGTACTCCGACTTCATCTGCATGATATTCTTTTCCGGTAGAGACAAATTTCACGAAATCATCTTTTTTGATGGTTCCGTTCACAATCTTGTAATAGGCGATGATGCCTCTGAAAGGGTTGAATACCGAATCAAATATGAGAGCCTGCAGCGGTGCTTCCGGATCTCCTTTAGGAGCGGGCACACGCTCCACGATAGCACGGAGAATGTCGTCCACTCCCATGCCGGTCTTTCCCGACGCTCTGATCACTTCAGAAGGATCGCATCCGAGCAGGTCGACGATCTGATCTTCCACTTCATCGGGTTTGGCACTGTCAAGGTCGCATTTGTTCAGAACGGGTATTATCTCGAGATCGTTCTCTATGGCCATGTACAGATTGGATATCGTCTGTGCCTGTATGCCCTGTGAGGCATCGACTATCAGGAGCGCGCCCTCGCAGGCCGCTATGGAACGAGACACCTCATATGAGAAGTCAACGTGTCCCGGAGTGTCGATGAGGTTGAGGGTGTAATGCTCTCCGTCCAATACATAGTCCATCTGGATGGCATGGCTTTTGATTGTTATGCCGCGTTCGCGCTCAAGGTCCATGTCGTCGAGCACCTGTGCTTCCATGTCTTTTGCATCAACGGTATTGGTGCGTTCCAGAAGACGGTCCGCAAGTGTCGATTTGCCGTGGTCTATATGTGCTATTATGCAGAAATTGCGTATATTTTTCATCTCGGATATTATTTCAATTTACAAAATTACAAAAAAATCCGCACGACTAAAACTCATTTGCAATCAGGTGTGAAATTGACATCCGATATAAAGANNTCTTTATATCGGATGTCAATTTGGGTAGCTTTATCTGGTTACGGCTATTTTCTTGACCGTGTATTCCTGACCGGACACGACCTCTACGACGAGAATGCCTTCTTCGGAATACTGTACCGGTATCACATTCTGGCCGTAATATTCACCTATAAGTATTCCTGATGCGGAATATACACGGCAAGTCTCATATTCCCCTTCAATGGTTATGCCGTTTGTCCGTGAGTATCTTATTCCGATCTTTCCTTCTGCGGCGGGTGTCTGTACCCCGGAGCGGCCCGATATCAGGAATGATATATTGGGAAGGTCATGGTAATTGCCGTTCGGATTCTGTGTGAAATCGAATCTGTCATCTCCACGGTATAGACATGTGTGGAAAAGAGGATCGCCCTGTGAGTATTCAGCTTCGAAATATACCGGAGTCATGGTATCGCTGTCATGACGTGTGAAGACACACAGATTCCCTCCTGTATAATGGAACGGGGTATCGAACATAATGGCTACCGTCTTGTTGGCCGGATCGATTTTGAGGTGTCCCTTATATACCTGCGAAAGTAGTTCTTCTCCGATCATTGTGTTGTCGGCGAAGTCTTCTTTGTCGACACAGGCGAGTGCGACTTCGAAATCTACTGAACTTATTGTCTGCCCCATCGCTGTGTAGATATAGTAGACCATTGCCTTTATGTCGGCATCAGTATAATTCCCCATTTTCTCGGCAGGATATATGGTCTGTACGGCTGAGTGGAGGTACGTTCCGTATAAGGGTGCATATCCGGTTCCTGTGGTGCCGTCCTTTATATGAAGCATTTCACCGTTGCCGAATACAGTCACACAGAATCCCTCGCCAAGATCATTTTCGGGATTACAATCGCCTTCTGCCGTTACACGCGGTCTGATCGTCATGACGCCTTCCTTTTCCGGAATCCAGGCTATCTCGATGGTTTTGGTCATTTGACTCGGAATGATCTCGGAATAGTCGCATGAAGTCACAGTATTGCCTTCTTCATCCACGAGTTCTACAGTAAATTCTTCTATGTCGTTGAACCCTTGATTGGAGACTTCCACCTGATAGATGGATTCCGTACCGGTATTGGCGAGGGTGTTGCCATGGATGGCTTCGGCCGACATATCAGTCTCGTCTACCTCTTCGATCGAGAATTTGTAGAACTGTACGGGAATTGCGTTGCGGATTTGATAACCGAAGCAATAGGAGTCCGATTTTTCGACGGTGAAAGGAACAGCGTGCATTATCCATTCAATGTCATTGGTTTCGCCTTCAGTCTCAACAAGAGTTGTGGCCATACCTTCCGGAGTTTGTGTATTGCCTATGGCCAGAGTGGTGTTGGCCGGAAAAAGGGCGCCAAGAAGACGTACATCATATTTGACGACGTAGAGTTTCCCTTTTTCAAGTGCCACGGGAGGAGAAATCAACCAGTCATCGCTTGGCGTTTCCGGATTCAATGTCGTTTCTGGATTATAACGGAAAAAGTTGTCATACGTTCCGCCCCATCCAGTCTTGTGCACGTACCATGTATATTCGTCACCGTCGAGATTGAAGACTTTCCACTGGTTTATCTGGTCCTCATCATTGAAATCGGCAGCAAAAGGAGGCATAGGAGGATTGCCGGCCACAACCGGGTAGGAAGATCCTGTCTCTCCTGTCCCGGCCGGAGTCGATGCTGTCACTTCATAATAATATCCGTGCATTTCTTCGATACCGTCATCGGTGAGTGATGTCGCCGTACTGTTCGAAAGCAGAATGACACCGTCGGGGGCCCGTCTGACAGTATATACTGCTTGTTCCGTATTGTACCAGCCTCCATGACTCCCGGTCTCGGATGCGGTCCAGCTTACGCTGATTGAATTGCCGGTTTCGCCTCGTGTGGCAGAGACTACAGGCGCTCCCGGAGTGTCCTCTCCGATCCATAGTTCTGGCGCGAACGCCTTTCTGCCTTCGGAAATCTCGTTTGATGCGGACAGACTGTAGATGTGGTTTCCGGAAGGAACATCAGTGTCGGTCCATGTTCCGTCAGTTCCGGCCTCAAGCCCTTGCAATGTCGAGATTGCCTCGTCATCGCGATATATGATTATGTCGACTTTGTCAAGAGCGTCGCCTCCGATGTTTTTTGATGGATTCTTCCATGTAATTTCAGCGGTCGGGGCGCCGAAGGNNCGGTGTCACAACAAGATTTTCCACTATCGCCGGTGCGCCTTTTGGAATGGGATTGGAATCAATGTACAGACCGATTATCTCGCTGTCTGTACCGACAGCTCCGATCGGTTCACTTTCATATGTCCAGTCGGGGGTACGGAAGAATTTTATCAGTCTGGAAACTCCGTTGCCTGATTCGTCGGATGAATAGGAAGCCCAATATGATGTCCCTTTGCCGAAATCATGGGCCATTGACTGCAGTCCGACAGGCGTGATTCCGAAATCAAGCAAATCATAGTTCAGGTATCCACCCCATTTGGATACTTCCCATAGGACACCGCTTTCATCAATTCCCATAAGAGTGCCGTCTGAGTCTATCGCTATTGATATAAGCACGTGATCTTCCTGTTGTCCTACCAGAGTGGCGTCTCCCGTGACCGGGTCGATGGTGAAAATCCCGAAGGGGGCGGAAGCCTCTTCATCGTCTTCCTCCGTGTAGGCGTCGTTCATATTGTAACCGGCTGCATAGATCACATTCGATGTCGGGTCAAAAGCCAGATCGGAATATATTATGTTGCCACCGGTATCTTTTTTCCAGTCATATGTTTTCACTACTTTTGTTTCCATGGTGTTCATGTCAAGAGTCACGAACTTCGATCCCAGGATCCCGTCGTCGGAATGTATGAAATAGTAGATGTTGTCATGACATGTTGCGGCCATGATACTGTATTCTGACAGGTCAAGCAATTCCTCTTCTTCCGAGGGGGTGTCGACTGGAAATGATACGAGTCGTCCCGAACTGGAATTTGCGGAATAAACNNCCATGCTTGGCCTGGAAGCCTCTTGACCGTAAATTTCACCGGCACATGCGGCAAGCGTCGCGACGGCGAGGCAGGTTGTAAATCTGTTCATGTAGTTTAATTTTTTGTTATAATTGCGTTAGTGTCTTTTATAGTCTCATGGAATCTATGGTACGGGAAGATTCAGATCACTTGCCTATCCGTCTGCAAATATAGGGGATAGTTGGACGTTATGGATTATAAAGAGATAAAAAGACGTCTTATATTCAGTATTCAGAACAAAATTTCTGAAAACAGACATGTTTTGAAGAAAATTCTGTCAGGCCGGGAGAAATAAGGTCACAGTTTGTGCCTCCCGTCGAGATTGCGTTTTGCCTGTCGTATGAACTCAGTGGTAGTCATGCCGGTCACGGCTTTGAACACAGTTGAGAAATGTGTCCTTGATTTATATCCTACATTCTCGGCGACAGCGGCTATTGTCGGTCTTATGCCCGGAGCTGTCAGTTGACGGCAAGCCTCTGCTATGCGGTATTCGCCGACAAATGTACTGAAGCTTTTTCCCGTCAGTGAATTTATGGTCTGGGATATGCGTCTGGAATGCACTCCTGAGATATGTGACAATGTCTCGATATTGAAATCAGGATTGTATATCTCCTTACTTTCAGACATTATCTGTCTTATAAGCTCGAATGTAGAGTCAAGACCGGCATGCTCGTCCGAGTCTTTTTCTGAGGAAGAGATAGGGTGCTCGGAAGTTTTTCCTTTTTTCGCAATCACTTTCTCGGATATTGATGCAGGTGTCTCGTCGGGAAAATTCTCCTTTATATCATCGGGCGATGTCGCATCTGTCTTTTCAGATCTTGTGAATCCTGATGATGACAAGGCGTCCGCAAGTTCTATATTTTTACGAAACAGATTGGAATTAACCTTTTTTAATTCACTGTTTTTACGGAATATCCATATAAGAAGGAACATGACGGCTGCCGCACTTATTCCCATCGTAAGCATTATGGCCTGTTGTTTGTTTTGCCTTATTATGAGTATCCGTCTTTCATCTTCATTTTTTTTAAGCCTGCTTTCCATTTCCGAGACTTTCCATTCTTCCTCGATATTTCTAAGCAGTCCGTATTTTTGTGAATTATAAAGCGAATCTCTTACTTTCATGGCCCTAGACTCACACTCGCGTACACCACGTATATTGCCGGTATGGCCGTAATAATCGGCTTTTTCCTTATAAAGAAAATCATAGAGATCGAATACTCGATGAGTCGTGACTATTTTTTCAGCTTCAGATATTCTTTCGGAAGCCGCCGGCCAGTCATTGGTTTTCACATGGAGATGCGCCGCGATCAGCAGAGCGGCCGCGTGATAGCGTAGTACGGTTATGTCCGGATTGTCNNCGAGTGGCGAAGGTCCGATCTTTAAGCGCAGTATCCGCAAGTCGGGCGGCCTCGGTAAAGTTGCCTTTGTCTATATGGTCCATGGCCCCCACGATCTGTCGGCAATATTTTACAAGTACGGATGTGTCCGGGGGGACGGCCTTTATGAATAATTCTCTCTCTTTCTTTATAGAGGCTACAGAGTCGTTGAGTATGGAGAACCATGCCAGATTCGCAAATGAATATCCTATTTTCTTTATGTCTTTTCTTAAAGAGACATCGAATCCTTTCTTGAGATAATAAGAAGCTTTGGAAAGATCATTGTAACTTGTATATATGTCGGCGAATGTATAGTATATATCGGTCAGGGCGAAGCCGTTTTTTTCGTGGCCTTTAGTATCGCATATTTCCGAACTCTTCATGAGATATACGAATGCCTGTTGGGCATTGCCGTATTCATAAAAATATATATGTCCGATATTCGAATAGATTCTGGCCAGACTTTCCCAATCTTCCAAGGTGAAATTGTCTGTGCTTCTGTTGAGTGCGGTACGATACCATAATAAAGCGCCGTGAGGATTCTTCTGTTCAAGAAAAACGGACCTCCCTTTATGTCGTATCTGGTTTATGGTCATGCCTTTCGACAGATGTAGCAGGCTGTCGAAATCGGAAGTGGTTTCCGGGGGCGAAAGTCTGCTTTCCGTTGTTGATACGGCATGTGCGCAATAGAATATCACACAGATTGTGACAAGCATAACGCGTTTCACGATCTGAGTTCCCGGGCGTAGGTCAATATTATTAAATATATGCATAGGCCTGAGGCGCTTTCATCGGTTTAGGCTCAAAGTGCAAATTTACTGAAAAAAATTAAGAATCAAACATTCTCTAAATTTATAATTGGAGAGAATCAAATTATATATGATTTTTG
>DAAV01000055.1:32996-40227 GCA_001701295.1 Bacteroidales bacterium H10 | reverse complement strand
GTTTTTTGATTTTATGGGTTGGGAAAATCAGATGCGACGTGTATTAACAGTGTATGACGATAAATTCTGAAATAGAAAGGCTGTTCAAGGCCAATTATGAGGCGATGCTTAGGCTCGCATTGGCGACAGTGCACGACTCCGATGCCGCGAACGATATCGTGCNNTGCACGGAGTGTTTGCATCTTTGCTTTCAACAGGATTGACGGCTGCAGTCGATAGAGTTTATCTGTTGCGTGCCACCAGAAACAGGGCTTTGAATCATCTCCGTAATCTTGATGGATTGCACCGGATTGCGGAGTTATATACTCTGGATGCATGTGTCGGTGACGAATATACGGAATGTATGATCCCGGATTATGAGCATATATCCCGGTTGATAGGAAGTTCTCTTACACCACAGACTGCTACGGTTGTGCGGCTGAGATTCTATGGAGGTCTCAAATATGCTGACATATCGGAAGAATTGGGCATAAGCGAGGCTGCGGTATACAAACATCTGAGACGGGCTATAGAAATACTTCGACCAATAATCAAAAAATATGGACAAAATTGACAAGATCCTTGACCTTATCGAGAATACGGAAGAATTATCTCCCGGTGAAATTGACAGACTTCTGGCTGATCCTGAAATGCGTGAACTTTATGATGCGCTTGGCGAAATTTCCGGGGCATTTCATGCTTCTGATATTCACGTCGACACGGATTGTCTCGAAGAGGAGTGGACGAAATTCAGACGCAGACATCTGTACGCAGGTTGGCGGGCTGTGTGGCACAGACGGCATGCGGCTGTGATCGGTGTAGTAGTGGTCACATCAATGGTAGCCGTTGGTATGGGTATCGGTATCTCGATGCATCGTCAGAGAAACGAATCGGAAATCGGCTCGGCGTTGTCACATTCTCTTGTTCAGGAAATATCGGTTACGCAGATCGCAGATTCTTTACCGAAGCAGACCGGTTCCGGGATGGCCATTGACGAGGTCCTGGTGGAATTTGAAAATGAGACTTTGGAGATGATCCTCGCACAAATTGCGGCTAAAAACNNACTTGACGTAAAGTATCTGTCAACCGATCCTAAATCGTTGAGATTATATTTTGTATGGGATCCCTCGCAGTCTGTTGAAGAGACAGTCGCACAGCTCGACAATTTCGAGCGTTTCAGCGTTCATTTGTCTGATGATACAATAATTGTCAAGTAAAACGATTCACACATGAAAAGATATCTTATGCTGGCTTTTTGTGCGGTAGGATGTATTGCCGCCTTTGCCTTAAAATATGAATACAGGTTTTCCAATGCTCCTCTTTCGGCTGCGCTTACCAGAATTTCACGGGATCATCCTGAACTCAAATTGAGTTTTATTTACGATGAACTTGATAATTATCGTACGTCCGCGCATATAGGTACAGACAACGGCGTGGAGGCTGTGCGTAGACTGACCTCTATGCTTCCGGTCAGAGTGTCGCACACCCGTAACGGGGTATATGTAGAGGCTATGCAGCGAGGAGTCTACCGTTATTCGGGCCGTGCTGTCGGAGAGGGAAATGAAGGTGTGCCTCATGCAGTTGTCATGATTCTGGCTCCCCGCGATTCTTCTGTGCTTACATATGCCTTTACCGGTGATGACGGTCGTTTCTCGATACCATGCGATGTACATGATGTTATTTTGAAACTCAGCAGTGTCGGGTATATGACTACCTGGCGCAAGACAACGGGTTTCAATGTCGGGGATGTAAGGATGAATCTGTTGCCGGTCGCTCTGAAAGGAGTGACTGTAAAAACGGATTATGCGCGCATATACCCCGATAAAACTGTGTTTATACCCGGTAAGCGCGAGAAGAATGCATCTCATGGTGGTGCAGATCTTCTCCTTGCCATGGGGCTTCCTACTATACGTGTCAATCCGGCGGATAAATCGATTACTACAAATCTCGGTGAAGAGGTGAGTACATTTATAGATTATCTTCCGGTAGACAAAAATGAATTGGCAGGTATGCGTCCTCATGATGTGAAACGTGTCGAAGTGTACGAGAATCCGCAGGATCCGCGGTTTAACGGTGCGCGCTATGTTGTCAATTTTATCATGGTTCAATATGAATATGGAGGATATACCAAATTCGATGTCTGGCAAAGTTTGCCTGATCCTTCGGGTAATTATACTGTAAACTCGAAGATGACCTACAAGAAGATGACCTATGATCTGTCGGTCGGATCGCATTATGAGAAAGACGAACACTCTTCAACTGTGTCCCAATCCGATTATAGGTTCTCAGATTATGACTTAAGATGGTATTTTGAATCTGATGCACGTAATTATACTTGTAATAGTGAGTTCGTGACACTGAGGGCGACATATTCCGATGATGGAAACAGAATTTCAAATACTTTAGGTTATCAAGGATTGGGTAGCCGTTTCAGACGTGGTGCCCATGACAGTTTTATTCCGAATATCTATCCTGATGGAACGTCGATGACGGGGATAGGCATGCGTTCCAATTCTGCGACGTGGAAAGGGGTCTATCAGTTTTTTCTGCCTAAATCAGTTACTTTGTCAGTAAATCCGACTCTCAGATATTCACATCATTTTATGNNATAATTCATATAAAACAGAAGAAGATATGATTTCAACGGATGCCAGAGAGAATGCATGGTATGGGTTGCTCAGCATAGATTGTGGTAAACAATGTGGAGAAAAGTCTTTGACGGGATCGGTATATGGTGAATTTTCGGATAATATGCTAAATTATGAAGGATCCAATCTGTCTGCAGTACATAGTTCTACGGGTGTTGTCGGTGCAGGCGTATCTTCACGTCTCGCTTTCGGTAAGTTCTGGATCTCTCCTTCTGTCAGGCTGTATTATAGTTATAAGAAATTTGATGATATCAAGGATATACAATTGCTGCCCAAATACTTCATAAAACTCGGATGGAATTTTAATGAGCGCCATCAGATAAGTTTATCGTCCGAGATGTCTCATTGGTCTGTGGGAGTGTCGCAAAGGAGCCCTAATATAGTGAGGCGTAATCTTCTTGATGCCGTTACGGGCAATCCGTCGCTCAGGCCGAGCCTGTTCAATTCTGTAGGAGCTTATTATCAGTGGAACGTAAGGCCCAATCTCTTTGTCTCTCCATTTACGACATTTAACCGCTGGACAAAGCCTATAAGTGATATTTACACGCCGACTGTTATTGACGGTAGAGAGATGATGTTGAAGTCACTTGAAAGAGATGGTTATTATAGTGAACTTTTTTATGGAGGAAGTATATCGTTCAGTCTGTTTGACCGCTCTCTCAATATGTGGGCGTCTGTCTATGGCAAGTATAGCCGCAGGGGAGGCAGGAACTGTTATAGCGGAAATTTTGCAAATGTCAGGCTGGGAATAAATTATTATCTGAAAAATTTTTATTTCTCACTCTATTATCAGGCTCCCGAACGAGACATGTCTGAGGAGCTCAGGGTTTCCCGTAGACCGTCATATTACCGAGTAACAGCAGGTTGGGGAGCGAAAGGCTTTAATGTATCGCTTTCGGGAGATAATGTTTTCCGGTCTTCCGACAAAAGTATTTATCTCGAAATGGCATACGAAAACTATTCGTTATGGCAACAGGAATACAGCAGGAGTGTCTCGCGGGGTGTCAGTCTTCAGCTTTCCTATTCTTTCTCTTACTCAAAGAAAGTGCATCAGGATAATGGACCCGGCCGCACCGGGGAGATAAGTTCCGGAATCCTTAAATAATTTTGAACGGTTACCTACGACTAATCATACTCATACCTTAATTATAAATAAATCTTCCCCTTCAAGAGATCATTAATCAGTCGATCTCTTGAAGGGGAAGATTTATATCTTTATAAATGTATGTCATATGGAATTATAAGCGGCCATTTTGTCAAGAGCCTCCTTTCGCCCGAGATCAGTAAGATCCGGATGATGGCAGTCGGAGTTTATGACAATCGGTATGCCGGCGTCTATAAGACGTGGCCACCAGCGTTCGGCAGGAAAAAACCTATGTCTGGTCTCGATGGCTTTTGTGTTTATCTCGACTACGACCCCGGTTTCTTTCGCGAGTCTGATCACATCGTCGACGAGTGCGGCATACCATCCTTGTTCTTCGAGCGTTGGATCTGCCGAGAAAGCGTTGCCTATTATTTTGTCGAAGTGGCCGAGCATCTCGAAACCTCCGAGTTCGAGCATGGTCAGTACCTGTTCGAAATATTTCTCTACCACATAGCGGAGATCGTCACCGTATCCGTCATGAAGATATCGGGCAAAACGGTCATAGCTTCCGTCGCAGTCAAGATGCACACCCTCCTGATTGGGAACAAAATGTACCGATCCTATGCGATAGTCGAGCGGCATATTGAGAAAATAATCTATATGAGGACCGAAGTCCCGGCTCATAAAGTCTATCTCCATTCCGGCAAGAAGAGTCATACGTCCTTCATATTCCGATTTCATGCGCTCCATTGTCTCCATGTAATGAGGAACGTCTACGCGCAACATATTGCAGGGAGAGTCCATGCAGAGCGGAGAATGGGGTGTGACTCCCCAGACTTCGAATCCCGCTTTGCAGGCGGATTCGGAGATGGAGGCTATCGGAGCGCGTCCGTCGCAAAATTCGGAGTGGGAATGAAAATTATATCTGTCTGTACGTCCGGTAATGTCTGTTATTGGTTTTATATTCATTTCAATCAAGTTCGCTGAGTGTTTGCGTCTGTGCGAGCGTCCGGCGGTAACGGATGAACAGGGCGGTGAATAATGCCGTGACAGTGAGACCGGCTCCGACTGCGAATTCATAGCTTATGCTATGGCCGAGTGCGCTTTCTGTAAGCGCACTGAATCCTTCAGGCGCAAAAAATATGTATGTTACTGTTACCGCGGTCATGAACATGGCGGGAATCATGGTCACGGCATATGTCTTGCGGCGTCGTGCCAGATATACTGTGATCGCCCATAGTGTGAATACGGACAGCACTTGGTTGCACCATGCGAAATATCTCCATAACGCCTCGTAGGGTATTGTCATCACTACGAAGCAGAGCAGGAAGATCGGTACGGACACCAACAGTCGTCGGGTTATTTTTTTCTGTTTTATGTTCATGAAGTCCGCGGCTATCAGTCGCGCGGAGCGTAAAGCTGTGTCTCCTGATGTTATGGGAGCTGCGATTACGCCGAGTATGGCAAGCACGCCGCCCACGGCTCCGAGCCATTCTTTGGAAATGGAGTTTACCAATACGGCCGGACTGCTTGATCCCAATGCCTGTTGCAATTCTGCATAACCTCCTGTAAAAGCCACAGCGGCGGCTGCCCAGATAAGCGCGACAATTCCTTCGGTAACCATCGCTCCGTAAAATACAGGACGTGCGTGACGCTCATTTTTGAGACAGCGTGCCATCATGGGAGACTGGGTGGCGTGAAAGCCTGATATGGCGCCGCATGCTATTGAGACGAACATCATCGGAAATATCGGTGCCGAATCGGCATCTNNGAGCCGCTGATTGCTGAAGTTTTCCCATACCTCCGGGATGGAACCGGCATTTACATAAAGCATTGTCATGATGCCTATGGCCATGAAGAGCAATGCCAGACCGAAAAGAGGATACAGTTTGCCGATAAGTTTGTCGATAGGCAGCAGAGTCGCAAGCATGTAATATGCGAAAATAACGACTATCCAGAACATGCGGTCGAGATGATCCGGTGTAAGCATCGCCAGAAGATCCGCAGGATTATATACGAATACGGCACCGACGAGAATCATCAGAAGAAGAGAAAAAACTCTCATCACATTCTTTATGCCTCCTCCGAGCTGGCTCCCGACAATCTCGGGAAGAGAGGCGCCGTTGCTGCGTAAGGACATCATTCCCGACAGATAGTCATGAACGGCACCTGCGAAAATTGTGCCGAACACGATCCATAAAAATGCCGCCGGACCGAACATGATGCCCATTATGGCACCGAATATGGGTCCCAGTCCCGCTATGTTCAGGAACTGTATGAGAAATATCTTCCACGTCGGCAATTCCACGAAGTCGACACCGTCGGCATGTGTGTGAACGGGTGTGACACGGTCCGGATCCTGACCGAATATCCGGGAGACTATGGTGCCATAAACGAAATATCCGGCTATGAGCAGGATCAGGGCGATGGTAAATGAGATCATGATTTTAGAGTTAGGTTTTGATATTTATGTTATTTGCCGAGAGCCTTGTGCAGCTCCGAGAAGAGCTGCCTGACTTCCTTGCGGGTGCTTTCGATCTGAATCTCCGCCTGTTTTATTCTGTTGCCCAGGGCAGATGAATGGGATTTGTCATATTCCGCCCGCATGCGGCGGAGTTCCTCTTCTGCTTTTGAAAGATCAGCTTCAGCGCCGATGTATCGTTTCATTGCCGTGCGCGACGCCGCATCCGGCAATTCATCATAGCGGTGAAATATTCTGCCTTTCGATGCCTGTAATGTGAATTTGGGTCTCTTTGCTCTGGCTTCCGGATCTATAGCTCTGATTGTGGCAAGAAGATCGTCATAATCGGCGTCCTCGGGCTGGGTGGCTATGTAGTCGTCGATTCGAGCGAAGCCGATGATATCTTCTTCGTCGGGAGAGTAATTTGTGCGCAGATCATTTGTGACAAACACGTATATCGTAAGTTCGTCGTCAAGCTGATTTCTGTCGGTGGCCCACCATCCCACGCCATTGAGCTCGTCGATTGCGAGCAGATAGTCGTCATAGGGGGAGTTGTAAGGAAATCCGAGATTGGAAGGCTGTAGAAAAGAACCGTCCGAGGCGTCACGGGTGGCGACCATTATGTCGTAACCTCCGATTGAATTCTCTCCGTTTTCGGCATAATAAAGTGTTACTCCGTCTGCCATCATAAACGGGTATATGGCATCGCACTCTTCCGACAGATCGTCCGACAGGGGAGTAGGTTCACTCCACGAGCCGTCGGTCAGAAGGGTTGATTCCATGAGGTGCATGTAACCTGTGGTGTCCGGTTGTGCCCAGATCTTGTAGTCGTCACCTTCGTTGGAGAATACGTAGTCTATGCTATCGTCAAAATCTCCCCGTCTGCCAGGCAGCCCCTCGGCTCCTCTCAGTGAGCCGGATGACAGCGGCAGCCTGTAAGCCTTGAAAAAATCTTTGCGCGGTACTGTTATACTGTCGATCACAGCTATTTTTTCAACTCTTTCCAGAAAATTTCTTGCATCAGTGAGCTGACGGCGGTAGACTTCGGATTTGTCGGCG
>DAAV01000055.1:15909-32978 GCA_001701295.1 Bacteroidales bacterium H10 | reverse complement strand
GTATAGAGACTGGTGGCATCATCGAAGCGATAGTCGAGAAATGCCTCGCGGCCCTGTGAGAGAAGTTCGTCCGCGCTCTGGGCTTGTGCGGCGGCAGATGTGGCCAATATTATTGACAATCCAATAATGCTTTTATTCATAATTTTTCTTGACACCTTATATAATATAGAATTCAATATAATATAGAATTCACAAATTTAAGAAAATCTTTCATATTACGCAACAAGGTCGTGATATCGGCCAAGGATTGGATATTTGTTATTCTTATGGGCCATGTTTTGCACAGATTGCGCTTAATTGAGAAATTTTTATTATCTTTGCACCGGATTGTGCGCTGATGCGTTCCGGATGACAGAATGCATCGACGTCTCCATTCAAATAATTAATCAGTCCCAAACTGCATCTAATCTAACAGCTATAATATGAGTTTGAACATCATTGTATTGGCCAAGCAGGTTCCCGACACACGCAATGTCGGGAAGGATGCCATGAAAGAGGATGGCACGATCAATCGTGCGGCTCTTCCGGCCATTTTCAATCCCGAGGACCTCAATGCCCTCGAACAGGCACTGAAACTTAAGGAAATGTATCCCGGCACGAAAGTGACGTTGCTCACTATGGGGCCTGCCCGTGCGGCTGAAATTATCCGTGAGGGAATGTATCGCGGCGCGGATGGCGGTATCGTGCTTTCTGACCGTGCGTTCGCCGGGTCGGATACTCTCGCCACATCTTACGCGCTCAGCGCGGCTGTCCGCAAGATCGGCGATTATGATCTTATCATAGGCGGACGTCAGGCTATCGATGGAGATACCGCGCAGGTCGGACCTCAGATCGCCGAAAAACTCGGGTTGCCGCAGGTGACTTATGCCGAGGAGATCCGCGAGGTGACAGACGGCAAAGTGATTGTGAAACGCCGCATCGAAAGCGGTGTCGAGACAGTAAAGGCTCCTCTGCCTCTCGTCATCACGGTCAACGGTTCCGCCGACGCATGCCGTCCGCGCAACGCGAAGAATATCCAGAAATACAAATATGCCTGTGTTCCCTCCGAGGCAGCCGGCGATGAAAAGAAACAGGAAATGCTGACCAAGCGTCCTTATCTCAACATCGGCGAATGGACTGCCGAGGCTGTGGAGGCTGATCTTTCCCAATGCGGACTGGCAGGCTCTCCGACAAAGGTAAAACAGATCGAGAATGTGGTCTTCACCGCCAAGGACGCGCGCCGTGTCGAGAACAATGACGAGGAGATCGAGACTCTCATCAAGGAACTCATCGCTAACCATACAATCGGCTAATCATGGCAACAGACAAGCATAATTTAATAGTATACTGCGAATTTGAAGACGGCAAAGTGGCGGATGTAAGCCTTGAGCTTCTGACCAAAGGCCGCCAGCTGGCCGACAAACTCGGCATCAAACTCGAGGCCGTTGTGGCTGGCGATAATCTTAAGGAAGTCGAGAAGCAGATCCTTCCTTATGGCGTGGATACCGTATATAAGTTCGAGGACAAGCGTCTTTCTCCTTATACCTCGCTTCCCCACAGCTCTATCCTGATCAACCTTTTCAGGGAGAAAGAGCCCCGTATCGCTTTCATGGGCGCTACGTCGATCGGCCGTGATCTCGGTCCGCGTGTGTCGTCCGCTCTTCACAGCGGTCTTACCGCCGACTGCACCCAGCTTGAGATCGGCGATCACAAGGATGCGCGTACCGGTCAGGAATATAAGGATCTTCTTCTTCAGATCCGTCCGGCATTCGGCGGCAACATCGTCGCTACGATCGTCAATCCAGAGTGTCGTCCGCAGATGGCCACCGTCCGCGAGGGCGTGATGAAAAAGGAAGTGCGCGATTCGAATTATGTCGGAGAAGTAATCGACCTTGATGCCGCGGACTATACTCGTTCCGAGGATTTCGTCATCGAGGTAATCGACCGCAACGTCGAGAAGTCTAAAGTGAATCTCAAGGGCAGTCCTATAGTGGTTTGTGGCGGTTATGGCATGGGCAGCAAGGAAAATTTCCAGATGCTTCATGAACTTGCCGATGTTCTCGGCGGAGAAGTGGGCGCAAGCCGTGCGGCTGTAGATGCCGGCTGGGCGGATCATGACCGTCAGATAGGGCAGACCGGTGTGACTGTACGTCCCAAGCTTTACATAGCTTGCGGTGTGTCAGGTCAGATACAGCACATTGCCGGTATGCAGGAATCTTCAATTATCATATCGGTCAACAATGATCCCAATGCCCCGATCAATACTATTGCCGATTACGTGATCACAGGCAACGTCGAGGACGTGGTGCCCAAATTAATCAAGTACTATAAAAAGAATACGAAATAATGGCTAATTTCTATACAGACAACGAGGCGCTCAAACACTATCTGACCCATCCCATGATGGAAAAGATCGTGGCTCTCAAAGAGCGCGATTTCGCAGACGCTGACAAATATGACTATGCGCCTCAGGATTATGCCGACGCACAGGACAGTTATGACAAGGTTCTCGAAGTGGTCGGAGAGATCTGCGGCGATGTGATCGCCGAAAATGCGGAAGATGTGGACCATACCGGTCCCCGCGTGGAAAACAGCCGTGTGATCTATGCCGAAGGCACTGCCCGCAATCTTGACGCGTGCCGCAAGGCCGGCCTCATGGGCATGGCTATGCCGCGTCGTCTCGGAGGTCTTAACTTCCCTATCACTCCCTATATAATGGCTGCCGATATCGTCAGCCGCGCCGACGCCGGTTTTGAGAATCTGTGGGGTCTTCAGGACTGTGCGGAGACAATCTATGAATTCGCCGACGAGGAGCAGAAACAGAAATACATACCCCGTGTGTGTGCCGGCGAGACCATGTCTATGGACCTTACTGAGCCTGACACAGGTTCCGACCTTCAGTCGGTGATGCTCAAGGCCACTCAGAAAGAGGACGGTTCATGGGTTCTCAACGGAGTGAAGCGTTTCATCACCAACGGTGATTCCGACATACATCTTGTTCTTGCACGTTCGGAAGAGGGTACAAAAGATGGCCGTGGTCTTTCGATGTTCATTTATGACAAGCGCAATGGCGGTGTCAACGTACGCCGTATCGAGAACAAGATGGGTATCAAGGGCAGTCCGACATGCGAGCTTACCTACAAGGATGCTCCTGCGGAGCTCGTGGGATCTCGCCGCATGGGTCTTATCAAATATGTGATGGCTCTTATGAATGGCGCCCGTCTCGGCATCGCCGCGCAGAGTGTCGGTCTCAGCGAGGCCGCATATCGTGAGGCTCTTGCCTATGCCAAGGAGCGTACTCAGTTCGGCAAGGCCATCATAGAGTTCCCAGCTGTGGCGGAGATACTTTCTGTCATGAAAGCCAAGCTTGATGCATCGCGTGCTCTTCTTTATGCATGTTCTCGTTTTGTGGACATCTATAAGGCATACGATGACATCGCAAAAGAGCGCAAGCTCGAGCTCGATGAGAAGAAAGAGGCAAAAGAGTTCTCTCGTCTTGCCGATGCATTCACTCCGCTGGCAAAGGGTATGACATCTGAATTCTGCAACCAGAACGCATATGACTCCATTCAGATACATGGCGGCTCAGGTTTCATGAAGGATTATGCATGTGAGCGCATCTACCGCGATGCCCGTATCACTTCAATCTACGAAGGTACGACGCAGCTCCAGGTAGTGGCCGCTATCCGCCACGTCACCACCGGTACATATCTCAGCTGGATCAAGGAGCAACTCGCTGCCGAGTGCAAGCCGGAGGATCAGGATACAAAAGCGACTCTCGAGTTCATGGCGCAGCAGTATGCGAATGCAGTCGAGGCCGTGACAGGAATCGAGAATCCTAAATATGTTGATTTCATGGCACGTCGTCTTGTCGAGATGGCAGGCTACACGGTGATGGGTCTTCTTCTTCTTGATGACACTACGCGTAACGACGCGTTCCGCCGTTCGCTCCATGTGTTTGTAAAACTCGGACAGGCCGAGGTCGCCAAACATGCCGACTTCATAGCGAACTTCCGTCCCGAACAGATCGAGGACTACCTCTATGAGGCATAACGATATTGTCAGATGATATGAAATGCAGCCGGACGAAACCGTCCGGCTGCATTGTTTTTACTGAAGAAGTCAAAATAAACTGTTTTTTTCTTGATTCTGACCATAATATCCAATTAGAATCGGCTCTTTTCATTTGCGCCTGCTCCCCGACCCTTGTAACGGTCACGGCTGGAATTTATACACCCATCGAATCAGGATCCTCGTTCTGTGCGATAGCTTTTAAGGAAATAGAGCAATCTGGGGATAGATATTTGCATATTGCTGTATGGTTTTTATTTCCAAAAAGATGCTTGACAGTAGAAAATAGGTCATAAGACGAGAAAACTTTTGTAGGACACATCTGATTTGCTTGAAAAAGTGTAAAAACATGTATGCTGTACTTGTTTTAACCTTAATATTAATGCCTCAATCTTTCTTGAATTATACCCAATCTGATATAATTGCTGTGGCGGAACAATAAATTATACCCATACTGATATAATATCGAATATTTGTGCTAACTTTGTACCCGAAAAGGTATAAAATATTATGCTATGAATAATCTTTCTACCACGGTCAAAATGTTACGAAAGCAATATAATCTGACGCAAGAAGAACTTTCGTTGAAGTCGGGTGTGGGGTTACGCTTTGTGCGAGACTTAGAACAAGGCAAACAAACGCTACGTCTCGATAAAGTGAACCAGCTTCTTGACTTTTTCAATTATGAAATGGTTGCCACTCAAAAAAGTAATAAACAATGAGACAAGCCCATATATTTTACAAAGGCCAATTGGCTGGTATTCTGATAGAAAACGACGAGGGATATGAGTTCCGCTATTTGCCGAAATATCTCTCTTCGGAAACGGCAAAGGCTGTTAGCCTGACATTGCCTTTACAGGAGGAAGCATATACAAGTCCCGTGCTGTTCCCATTTTTCGATGGTTTGATTCCTGAAGGATGGTTGTTGGATGTTGCATTGCGGAATACAGACATCAGTATTCTTGACCGAATGTCGTTGTTGCTGACATGCTGTAAGGATTGTATCGGAGCTGTAAGCGTTATTCCACTGGAAGAAAAGGAGGGATATTATGTGTAAATGTCTATATTGTTATCGTCCGCTCTTGAGAGGGGAAAAGGATATGCACGCCGCTTGCATAAAGAAGTTCTTCGGAACCACAACATTGCCAATTCTTGATTATACGACAGAGCAACTTGACCAGCTTGCTCTGCAAATCATTCAAGATCAAACCTCTTTGACCGGTGTTCAGCCGAAATTATCCTTGCATTTGAAGGAATATGAAGGCTGTAAGCGTTTGACTATTGTCGGTCTATGGGGCGGTTATATTTGTAAGCCTCAGACCACGAAATATGAAATGATGCCTGAGGTTGAGGATTTAACCATGCATCTTGCAGAGGTGGCACGTATTGAGGTCGTTCCTCATACGCTGATGCGGATGGCAGATGATACGCTATGTTACCTTACCCGTCGAATTGACAGGACTTCTGCCGGAGAAACGATAGCGATGGAAGATATGTGCCAACTGACAGAAAGGCAAACAGAGCATAAATACAAAAGTAGTTATGAACGTGTCGGCAAGGCTGTTTTGAAATACTCGTCTTTACCTAAAATGGATGTTACCAATTTCTTTGAGTTGGTGCTTTTCTCTTGGTTGACGGGTAATAACGATATGCACTTGAAAAACTTCTCTTTGTATGAGGTAGTGGATAAGATACGTTTAACCCCTGCTTACGATTTGCTAAATGCAGCTATAATCAATCCCAAGGATGACGAAGAGTTGGCATTGACGTTGAATGGTCGGAAGAAAAAACTTAAAAGAGAGGATTTTATTAGGTCAGCCTCCACGCTGGGTATAGAGAATGTGATTGTAGAACGATTGATAAATAAGTATATCAAACTATTACCCAAGTTTGAGACCGTCATTCAAAATTCTTTCCTAAGCACTGAATTAAAGAAAAAGTATGGCGAATTGTTAATAGGGCGACTTGAGGGCCTTTCACAGGAAGTTGTATAATAGTAAAAGTAGAAACAACTTCATTGGCAAAGTTCGGTAGAAAAAAGGACTTCGGGGTAAAACAAGTTTTATTCGCCGGATTTTTCAGCGAGATTTTTTCGGATCCGGCTCAGATATACCGGCGTGACGAGCAGATACGAAGCAATAGCCAGGTGTATATGAATAACCGTTTACAATGTCAGAAGAACAAATTCTTTTCCGTTCCAACCTATAATGCTTGAATCATCCTTGGCCGCTATACGATAAAGCGGCCCTTTTAAATCGCAGTATCTTGCAATTATGTTACCGTTCCAGTCGAGTTTGATAATGGTTGGATTGGAGTGTCGGGAATCGGCATATTTGAAGCTCCAGTACAGAGCATAGATATAATCCGGCGCACTTCTCGATTAAATTTTACAAGACTAATTCTTCTCTCGCTTCCGAAAACAAATCTCTTGCCGATACCAACGCAGGACTTTCGGAGGAATCCGTCAGACTTGCGGAGTAGCGGAAAGGACTTGCAGAGAATACCGACAGTGTGACCGCCGAGAAAAAGGCATACGAGACTTAGACTGACGAGGCGAGAAAAGAAGCCCGAAACGCCATCCGTGAGCGCGATGAGGCGAAAGCCGGGCGGGATGCGTAACGCAAGGAACTCGGCAGCAACATCGCCAATATATTCACCGGGAGCAAGACCAAGAGGCTTGAAGCCGAGATTGTCAAAAAGGATGTCAGGACGTAGGGTTGAGTGACAACTCCACAAAGAGGCTTCTCTCGTTGAAAGAATATTTCTTAAAGTCCGGCATGACACTCTATTATCCGTTCCAGCGGAAAGAGGTGGATGCTTCAAGGGCAAAGGTACAAATCAAGCGAGACACGGACAACAAATTCCATCTCCATGTCAATGGCAACCGGATATTACAATGGCTCAAAGACCAATGGCAACGGCTTACATAGACGGTAAAGCTAGGCTTTGGAATCACATAATGTAAAAAGGGAGTCACAATTTTTAGACTGTGGCTTCCATTGCGCGCCCCACGCTGATAAATTAGGAAACTGTGTCAATGTTCCAACACAACTACACCCTCCCATCGCATAGGATTACATATTATTAGAATATAACTCGATATCGTCCCGAAGTTGTTTGCAGATTTTATCAAAAACTATATTTCCCAGTTCTGACTTTCGATATTGAGGAGTCCTTTCAAGCATATTACAATTGTCAAGAACATACTTTTTTACGTATTCAAACGACTTTTTCTCATTTAGGACTATGAACTCATTGACTACATTCGTTTTGTCCATTATTCTATCAAATAGGTAGTATGCAGTGAAGAGCATCTTTGTATTGGTTGCCACTGGCATATCATTTGGCAGTCCATTATTAAGCATTTCAAAAAGAATATACGGATTTGTATACTGCCCTTGACATGCTTGTTCAACCTTCTTGATTAAAAACCTTTGCCCTTGAATAAGCAGCATCATTAATCTTGCAGCTGCTTCATCGTGTATGTTTTGTTTCTCTGAATCAAGTGCTTTGGAAAAACACAAAAAGGCATTTTCGGCACTAACTTCTTGTATATCTTGGTCAGGCACTTGAAAACCAAGACACACCTGAAATATTTTCCCAATTAGAAGTGGACTGTCTATGGTTAGAAGTTCAGATGGGTTGTGAACAAAATAGTTATATATTGCACTGTAATGTTGTTCCAATGTAGAATAGTCCTGCATCCCGAATGCAGTCCATGCCATCAAGGCATTATAGCTTAAAGCATTATCCATAAATACTATTATCAATTGAAATTAGACTTTTTAGTAAGATATTGTTTGAAACTTCAAACGGCCAGACTTAAGATTTTCTAAAATATGGCGATATATATACACCAATTTATCAACCACTTTTTCGGAGTTTGGCACAATGCCAAATGAGTTAAATGGATTTTCTCGCGGCATTCCATCAATGTACTGCACAAGCATATCTTCTGAATCTATTTTGAAAGCCTCATAATGCATAGGAGATGACATACCCATAACTTCCTCTTTATTGCCAAATCCATAGTATTCCCAGACAGCAATAAGCGGATATTTTAATGTTTGGTAACCTCTTTGAATCTGCAAAATTTGTGTTGGATACTTTTTTGATGCATTTTTACATACATTCATAATTAACAATTCTACGGTCATTATAACATTCCCAAATTCATCCTTGGAAAATGCAAAATCCTTTGCCAGTTCGTTCATAGTTAGATCGGTTAAAATATCATTCCATCTAAGTGGATTTTCCTTATAATACCATCAGCTAAACCTGTAACAGTATTATAATGAGTATTTGGGATCCAAAAATCCATATTTAGAACGGCTGATTTGATAGTGTTATATAACGACGGATTGTTAATTGTAATAAATACTTCTGAATCTCGATTCTCGATTATCTCTGCAATCATTCCATCAGCACGATTAGCAACTATGCAGATACATTCCCCGATGTCATCAAAATGGGTTGTCGAAAGTCGAACAGGGAGATACTTTGAAGCCTTTTGGAACTCCCAATCAATCTTCATATTGTTGATATTGATTTGCATCGTTTTGTTGATTTTCTGAGTCACGTGACTTTTATGAAGTCCCAGTTTTACTATTCTTTTTCTATTGGAGTAAACTGATAGTTCTGTTTCTTAAGCTGTTTGAAAATCTTTTTAATAGCACTCTGTCTATCGTTTTTATAGGACATGAATCCCGCAGCCGCAACTTGTTCGTCTTCATACACAATATCTCCGTTGCTATTTTTAAGTTTTAACATGAAGAGGCATTGTATACTTTGACGACATAGGTACTCGGCAGTTAGTAGAAGTTTCTTTTCTTGAGCATCAAGTTGAGATACCTCTTCCTCAGTAAGAAGGATGAAACCAAGTAACGGGAATTCTTTAGTCATTCGTTGCTCGATGTCTTTCTTAGAATCCGCCTGATGCTGTATCACTACATACTTATAGTCATTTAGAGACTGTGCGCAAATGGTTGTTGCGTATGTAAACAGCATCAGAAAACCCACTAATAAATTTTTCATGTAATCTTCGATACTATAATTCCAAAGTAGCCCAACTCAGGAAATAAATAAAAGAGGCGTGGGCTGCTATGCCACGCCTTTATGTGAAGGTGGTAGGAATACCTTGATCGGAAGATGTGGAATAAACAACTCCACGCCATATGACGTGGAGACAGTTAAACCTACTCTTGCCGATTGTGATTAAGTTTCCTACGCTTTTCACATACAAGCAGCAGACATAACGTCTCTATTTTTTCAATATGTCATGGACAAGCTTCGGCTTATCCAACTGCAAAGTTAATAAATTTTTCTCATTATCACGCTATTCAGAACCTCAAATCTTTGGAAACTCAACGAAAAAGAATCGAATTAAATATAACTAACGCCTCTTAAAAATCTATAAATCCGCTCTATCCGTCTTCCCCAATTTTCTCACTCAGTACTCATTTAGTACACCCTATGAATCGCCACTATCTGTGTATTAGGCTTGATATACTGATATAATAGATAATATAGGGCAAATGTCAGATGGCGTAAGAGCAGAAAATCAATACGCTCAGCATCAGTTTTCCGGCTTCAATTGCAACTTCCTCCGGTTTAAACGGAGATAATCCTTTGGCAATTTCATCGGCNNTCAAACTCCCGACAATTGAGGACTTCAGGCAAGACGCTCATTGACGCCGTGGTTTTCCCTGCGCCATTACAACCTGCGATAATATAAAGTGTCGGCGTGTTCATATTGTTTCTGTTGTGAACTTGTTGGCATAATATTAAATAGAAACTCCACCGCAGCATCTGAAGGCCGACCAAAGCCCGTAACGACTGCAATGGAGTTTCCAAAGGTTTTCGGCTCTTGCCGTATGTCTTTGTGATAATTACCCGGTCATTTTCAGATTAGAATTACTACGTCTGAATACAAAATTATAAAGAAATTCCGATACGGCAATACAATATGAAGAGAAACAAGTGCATTTCGAGGCACTTGAATCAGAGGCTGTCGCGTAATATACCGACTATTTCATCACGGTTCAACTGATGGTAGCCGCCGGTCATTATGAGTGTGGCATCCGCTATTCCCTCAATCATTTCCGGTGTTACACCGAGAGATGAAATATCGGAAGCAGCGCCTATTTCCTTAATCCATGATGCAAGAGCATCGATTCCCTCAGAGGCAAGCTGTTCGTCAGTCTTGTCTTCCGTGGGTATATTCCATACCACATGGGCGAAGCGGGCAAACTTCTTTACTCCATACGTCATTATCAGACGATAATAGGAAGGCGATACTGCCGCAAGTGTCATTCCGTGGGTCGCGTCGGTGTAGGCACTGATGGCATGGCCGAGCATATGGACTTCCCAATCCTGAGTCTTGCCTTCGCCTATGAGAGTGTTCAACGCCCATGTCGCCGACCACATGATGTTTGAGCGCGCCTCATAATTTTCCGGGTCTTTAACTGCGTCCAGAGCCGATTTGATTACAGAACGCATCAATCCCTCGGCAAGATAGTCTGAGGTGGAGTCATCATCACCGGAAAAGTATTGTTCCATTATGTGGCTCATGATATCAAAGATACCGGCTACCATTTGACGCTTCGGCACTGAGAATGTATAGCGGGGATTAAGCACAGCAAAACGGGGCATAAGCTCTTCACCGAAGACCTTCCCGATTTTCATTTTGGTTTCCTGATTGGTGATTACAGAACCTCCGTTCATTTCCGAACCGGTACCCGCCATAGTCAAAACAGCTCCGATCGGAATGATATTCTGATCCGGCGCCGGATCAGCCTGTTCAACCCAGAAATGCTGCCATGCGTCGCCATCATAACCGGCTGCCGCACTTACGGCCTTGGCATAGTCGATTGTCGAACCGCCACCCACTGCAAGAATGAAATCCACCCGGTTACTACGGGCTATTTCCACGCCCTCATTCACTTTGGCGNNGAGTGTGGGATTTGGCATTACTCCCGGAAGCTCCACAACTTCCTTTCCGGCCTCGTGGAGAGCGGCCATCACATCGTCATATATTCCGTTACATTTTATAGAACCTCCTCCATATGTAAGAAGGACTTTTTTACCGAACCCGCTTAATGCGGCCACAAGATTTTTCTGTGCCTCGTCTCCGAAATAGAGCTTTGTCGGATTTGAATAAATGAAATTTCCTAACATAAATATTTCTTAAGTCAATGATCAAATTAAAAACTACGCCCTGAGGCGACAGTTAAAATTGTTCTGATTGCAAAATTAACAGCAATTATCGGCAATACCATACCAAATTTCCTTATTTTATTACCAGTTTCCATTAATACCGGACGAAAATGAAGCTTGCAGGACCTTGAATTAAATTAAACAGTTTCTTAAGATTTTTGAAATAATTTTGAAACGATTTATCTCTTACTTTGTATTAAAATTACAAATCAACAGAGAAAACAATATGGAAATACTTTTTCTATGCGTGGTGATCTTTCTGTTCCTGCTGGCGATATTCGACCTGTCGGTAGGAGTCAGCAATGACGCTGTAAACTTCCTCAACTCCGCCATCGGATCGAAGGCGGCATCTTTCAAAAGAGTACTGATAGTGGCCTCTATCGGAGTTTTTATAGGAGCCGCCATGAGCAATGGAATGATGGACATCGCAAGGCACGGAATATTCCGTCCGGAACATTTCTCATTCTATGATCTCATATGCATCTTCATGGCAGTCATGGTCACGGACATTATCCTTCTTGATGTCTTCAACTCACTCGGTATGCCGACATCGACGACAGTCTCGATGGTATTTGAGCTGCTGGGAGCGACATTCGTAGTGGCGCTTATAAAAATGGCCGGTGGCATTGACTTGGGTTTCAATGATCTGCTGAATACAGAAAAGGCACTCTCGGTGATACTCGGAATCTTTCTGTCAGTGGCGATAGCGTTCTTCTTCGGAACCGTTGTCCAGTTCCTGTCACGAATGATATTCTCTTTCAATTACAAAAGCAAACTGAAATGGAAGATAGGTATCTTCGGAGGTATATGCGCCACCGCAATCGTTTATTTTCTACTGATAAAAGGGGCAAAGGGTCTCACTTTCATGACTCCTGAAGTCAAACTATGGATCAAAGAGCACACCGGACTGATCATCGCCGCCTGCTTCGCATTCTTCACCGTTCTGATGCAACTGTTGCACATATGCAAAGTCAACGTGCTCAAAGTGATCGTGCTGATGGGAACATTCTCTCTCGCCATGGCCTTCGCGGGCAATGACCTTGTGAACTTCATAGGCGTGCCCCTGAGCGGCCTGGCATCATATAAGGATTATATAGCCAACGGAAACGGCGACGCCACAGGCTTTCTTATGGATTCACTTAACGGTCCGGCGAATACCCCGATCTACTTTCTGATCGGAGCAGGCGTGATAATGGTGGTTTCACTTGCCACATCCAAAAAAGCGAGAAATGTCACGAAAACGGAGATCGGGCTCGGCAGCCAGCAGGGCGGAGACGAGATGTTCGGTTCCTCGCGCATAGCACGCCGCCTTGTCAGATGGACACTCTCTTTCCTTGCATGGGTGCGCAAAGTGACTCCTCCGCGTGTACGCCATTGGTTCAACAAACGGTTTAATACAGACGAGACGATCATGGACCAGGGCGCGGCATTCGACCTCATACGCGGATCTGTCAATCTTGTACTCGCAGGCGCGCTCATAGCTCTCGGAACATCCCTCAAACTTCCCCTTTCCACCACATTCGTCACCTTCATGGTGGCCATGGGAACCTCGCTTGCAGACCGTGCATGGGGACGCGAGAGCGCGGTATTCCGTATAACAGGTGTCATTTCCGTGATCGGCGGATGGTTTCTCACAGCCGGAGCCGCATTTATCGGAGCTGGCCTTATTGTAGCGGCAATGCATTTCGGAGGTCTTTGGGTAATGATCCTTCTGGCAGCCGTGACGATATACATAATCATCCACAGCAACCGCCGTTTCAACAAGAAGAACGATACGGAAAACAGCGATCTTCTCTTCCAGACAATCATCACCACCAAAGACAAAAGCGAGACATGGCCTATGCTGATGATGTATATCACCGAACAGCAGATAGGGTTCATGAGCTATGCCGAAGAAAAATTCCGGACCATAACCTACGCGTTCATAAATGAAAATGCGGGGCTGCTCGGCAAGACCGATTCTAACCTTGCAAAACAGAAGACTATCCTCAAGAATTCCAGAAGAAAAGAGACTCTCTGTCTGCGCTACGTGCCGCGCGAAACGGCTATAGAAAAAAGCACATGGTTCTATCTGAGCAACAACTGCTGTATGGGTATACTCTATAATCTGCGCCGTATCACGGAAGTATGCAAGGAACACGTCGAGAACAACTTTCTGCCTCTCCCCCAAAGTTATAGGGAAGAATACGAGACCATTATGACGAGCGTCACGACACTCTTCAACGACACACTGCAACTAATGCAGAGCGGAGATACAGCCGTGACAGGCACGCTGCGGAGACATTGCGACGACATAAAGGATCTTATATCCGACACATATCACCGCGCCCATGACCAGCTCCGCGACGGAGACGCATCCAACGTAGCGGTACTGTACGTGTATGTGAACATGCTGCAGGAAACACAGGAAATGGTGTCGTCACTAAGAAAATATCTGCGTGCCTTCGCGAAGCTTCTTGATTCGGATTTCCGTTCAAGACCCGCTGTCGCGGCACGTCAGGACGTAACCCCGCTTCTTAATTGAGGTGATGGTCACCCCCGGATCGGAAAGAAGCCGGCGTATATACGTGATCTGGACATTGAGGGCGAGCGAGTTCGAGTAACTTGCATCGCCCCAAATTTTTTCAAGAATCTCGTCACGTTCGACCGGCATTCCGGCATTCTCGACAAGCATAAGCAGAATCTCGGTCTGACGTACGGAAAGGGCGTGTGTCTCGCCTTTGTAGGTAAGAGAAGAGAGATTCGGACGGAAAACAGTCTCGCCCAACCGGTATTCGACATCATGATTCACCGTCATGCTGTCAAACCGCTCGTTGATCCTGGCAATAAGTTCTTCAGGATAAAACGGTTTTGGTATATAGTCATTCCCTTTCAGTGAAAATCCATGCAGACGGTCAACCTTGTCCGTGCGATCGGTCAGAAAGAAAATAATGACTTTCTTATCGTTCCGCCTTATGATCCTCGCCATCTCGAAGCCATCGAGTTCAGGCATATTTATGTCAAGAAGAATCAGGTCGGGACGTGTTTCCCGATACATTTCCAATCCCACATTACCGTTGTTCGCATAGATTACCTCATAACCTTCCGTCTCGATAAAGCGTTTCAGAAGCATCGAGTTTTTAATATCATCATCAACCAGAAGGATTTTTATATTTTTCTTCATTGCGGGAATATTATTGTGAAACATGTACCCTTTCCTTCAGTACTTTCAACAGTTATGTCGCCACCATGCGCGTCTACAAGCAATCTCACATAAGCAAGTCCGAGACCCATGCCGGGCGGCTTGGCCGCCGCTGCCTTTCCGCGATAGAAGCGTTTGAATATATGTTTCAAATCACCTGACGGAATGCCGTTGCCGGTATCGCTTATGTGCAGTTCCACCTTGCCGTTCTCCTCCGCCGCGTCAGCGTTTATTTCTACTGACGTACCGGAGTATTTAATGGCATTTTCCACAAGATTATTCAGAATATTATAGAGATGAGACCGGTCGGCCGACACTTCGAGCGTCTTATCGATATTATTGCTGATATCGACACTCTTGCCGACAGGACAGACGGTTGCAGACGCAACGGTTTCAAACAATTCATAGAGATTTATACTCCTGATGTTCAAAGGTATCTGCTCCACATTATTGAACGTTATGTCTCTGAGTTTAGAGAAATAAGCCGAAAGATTGTCGAGGGCGTTTCTTGTCTCCGACAATAATTCCTTTCTCACATCCGAATCTGACATCATCCGTTCGTTATCAAGTCCCGACACACACATCTTCAAAGTTGAGATTGGGCGCTTGAGCTCATGGATCATGGTGGTAATAAAGCTGTTGCGCATCCTGTCGAGACGCGAGAGCTTAAGCACTGTCGAAAACTGCAATACAAGACACAGGATTAGAAGAACCGATACAATCAGAGATATCAGGAGAGTGTGCCAGATGTCAGGAAGCACACTGAGAGGATTGATCGGGCATGTGACGGTCACAGTCCGTCCCTCCAGCTGAGAATAGGGAATTGTCAGTGACAGTCGGGGCGAAAAAAGAGAATTATGGAATACCTCCTTTGTATGCCATACGGCACTGTCAGCCTGCGCTATACTGATTTTAGCCGGAATACCCGCTTTAACCAGAACCGAATCCATCCCTTCGACCGTAAACGGGGTTTTGCGTTCGAGCGAAACATTGTTGGTTGCAACCCATGCCTCGGTTTCGTCTTTGGCACCTGACGCATCAAAAGTTTCTGAATATGCAGGATCATTCATATGCAGCTGCGCCAATTCGGCAGCTTTATATTTCTGTTCCTCCGTCAAGGGCGCACCGGGTGCGAGTCCGAGAAGTTCCTGGGCCGATAGAATATATGTATGAATCGTCGACTTACGCGAGATCCTTACCGAATCGCCAAAGGTGCCGGTATGGCTGATTTCGAATGACGGGATCTGCATTATGCTGTCATTTTTCGATTTCGATGTCTTGACCCTCCGGTAATCGATAGGAGATTTGTCGCGATATTCCGTATATTCGTCAACACATTTCATTACTCTGCCGCTCAAGGAACGTTCATATTCCATAAGCGAGAATTCATATCGTCCGTAAAGCCAATATCCCTGCAGACATAAAAATGCGATAATCGCGATGATAGTGATTATATATAATATCTTTATTCTTTTCTCCATGCTGCAAAATTAATGAAAAACATCCGGCGCACCTACTGAAAATCAATCTATTTGGCTGCCAGTAATAATTTAGTAATAATTCCATAATCTTTGAGTAATGATTATTTTCGCTCTATGAGGCAAAGCCACTATAACTTTGCATCGTGAAACCAAAATATAAAGATATGAAAAAATCATTTCTAATTTTCGCCATTGTGGCCATGATCACTTCCGCAGCCTCAGGCAAGACAGTACGCCGGACACTGAGTATCTTCCAGGCAAATGTGCCGGAGACGGAAACCATCGCTCCCGAAAACATGGAGTTCGTCTACGATTACAGTTGGTGTGCGGACACGACAGGCCTCCTCGAAGACAATTATGTCCGCGACAACATGCTTCTGCAGATCGGGCCAGGGGGGCTGTCTAAATTCTCAAGCTACAAAAATCTTACCGTTGACTCAATTCTGATGAGATCGACCCAGGAGCAGATAGCCGACGCGGCAATAGAGGGAAAATTGAGCACCGGTGAATTCATGACGATCTATAAGAATTATCCCGCAGGCAAACTTACTCATACGGAAAAGATATGCCAGGACTGGTTCAGATATGAGGAAGAAATGCCGCAACTGGAATGGGAACTTACCGATTCTGTGGCAAATGTGGCAGGATATGAATGTCATGGAGCCAGATGCGAATTCAGAGGGCGGCGATGGAACGTATTATATACCGAAGAGATTCCTTTGATGGACGGTCCCTGGAAACTGCACGGACTTCCGGGACTCATTATGAAAGCCTCGGATGATAAAGGTTATTACTCATTCGAATGCATCGGCATCAAATCCAAAGCCGATCGTCCTGTCACAATATACAAAGTTCCCTTCAACAACGTGGGACGATCCACATATTACGACACGAAGCACCGCTACGACGTGAACCCGTACGCATATTACGAGGCCACCACCGGCGGAAAGATTACAGTGACAGACGAAAACGGCAACCCTACGCTTGACGCATACGATCCGATAGAACTTCAGTTTGACTATATCGAACGAGACGGGAAAAAATGACACGATACTGTTTTCTCATACTTTCACTTTTGTCCGGTCTGCTGTCGGTGACGGCGGCAGATCAGGACAAATTAAAAGGCTCTGTGATCGATGCCG